>NZ_CALMQR010000148.1:0-27098 GCF_937871995.1 uncultured Citricoccus sp.
GCCAGTGCGGCGAGCCGGTCCACCGAGGCCATCAGGGACGAGCGGGTGGTGGCCAGCGCACGCGGGAACCGGGTCTCGTCACTCAACTGCGTCCAGTCGTAGGTGTGGCGCACCAGGGTGGTGCCCTCATCGGTCGGCTCGAGGTCCCAGCGCCAGCGGTGGCCCCGGGGCTGTTCACCGGCCGGGGCGGGCAGCCAGGCGATGCGCCGGCCCTCCTCGAACTCCACGACGTGGTTCTCGCGGGACTGTCCGTTGGTCAGGTCCGTGACGAACACGTCGCCGACCGCCCGGACCCGCTGGTCGGGTCCGGAGTGGGCGAGGTTGTCATTGCCGTCCCACTCGGGCTGCCGGGCCGGGTCGGCGATCAGCTCGAAGAGGACCTCGGCCGGCGCGCGCACGGTGCGCTCGGCGGTGACGATGCGTTCGGAGACGGGGGGCAGTGAGGCGTCCATGGCCCCAGTCTGGCACCGATCCGCCGTGGTGCGGGTCCACGTCCGGTTGGTGTCACACCCGGGCGGTTCCGGCGCTCAGTCCTCCTCGTGGCGCGCGTTGGCGCGCCAGCGGATCCCGGCGTCGATGAACCCGTCGATGTGACCGTCGAAGACGGAGGCCGGGTTGCCCTCCTCGTGGTTGGTCCGAAGGTCCTTGACCATCTGGTACGGGTTGAGGACGTAGGAGCGCATCTGGTCGCCCCAGGAGGCCTTGACGTCTCCGGCCATCTCCTTCTTCTTCGCGTCCTCCTCGGCCTTGCGCACCAGCAGCAGGCGGGACTGCATCACGCGCAGGGCGGCGGCGCGGTTCTGGATCTGGGACTTCTCGTTCTGCATGGACACCACGATCCCGGTGGGCAGGTGCGTCATGCGCACGGCGGAGTCCGTGGTGTTCACGGACTGGCCCCCGGGCCCCGAGGAGCGGTAGACGTCGATCTTCAGTTCGGACTCGGGGATCTCGATCGAGTCGTCGGACTCGATGAGCGGGATGACCTCGACGGCGGCGAAGGAGGTCTGGCGGCGGCCCTGGTTGTCGAAGGGGCTGATGCGCACGAGGCGGTGGGTGCCGGCCTCGACGGACAGGGTGCCGAAGGCGTAGGGGGCGTTGACCTCGAAGGTGGCGGACTTCAGCCCGGCCTCCTCCGCGTACGAGGTGTCCATGACCTTGGTGGGCCAACCGCGCTGCTCGGCCCAGCGCAGGTACATGCGCATCAGGATCTCGGCGAAGTCGGCCGCGTCCACGCCCCCGGCACCGGCGCGGATGGTGACCACCGCGTCGCGTTCGTCGTACTCACCGGAGAGCAGGGTGACGATCTCCAGGTCGTCCATGGCCTTGCGGATGGACTCCAGCTCGCGGGCGGTGTCCGCCCGGGCGGCGTCGTCGTCCTCCTCGGCGGCGAGTTCGACCATGATCTCCATGTCCTCGATCCGCGAGGCGAGCCGTTTGATGCGCTCGAGCTCGGACTGGCGGTGTGAGAGCTTGGAGGTGACCTTCTGCGCGGCCTCGGGATCGTCCCAGAGGTCCGGGGCGGACGCCTGCTTCTCCAGTTCGGCGATGTCCGCCTCGATCTGGGCGACGTCCGACACCTGCTCGATTTGCGACAGGGTGGAGCGCAGCTCCTTGATTTCAGCGGTGTAGTCAGTCTCAGCCATGGTGTGGTCCAGCCTACCGCGATGTGGGGCGGGCTCAGGGATACCGCATCCGCTCCCCCACGTGATCGAGCACCGAGGACTCGGTGGAGGTCAGGACCCCCATCTCCTCCCCACCGTCACAGGTCACCAGGGACAGGGTCAGCGACCCGCTCCCGACGGCGACCACCCGCCACCCGCCGCCGGAGTCCTCCCAGCGCAGGAGCCGGACCAGATCCGGCGTGGGCTTGCCCTCGATGTCCATGGCCGCACTCTAACGGTCGCAGTGTGGACGGCACGGCCCCGCGGGGCGACCGAGAGACCGGCCGAGAGGTCACGATTGGGTAGCATCCCCCTCCCTGACGTGGAGAGACAGCAGAATGAGAGCCGTGAAGCTCCTCTCGGCACTCGCCGCCCTGACCCTGGTCCTGACGCCCACCGGTTCCGCAGTCGCCACGCCGACGCCGGTCCCGCCGTCGCAGGCCTCGGTCGTGACCGAGTCGGTGACCTCCGAGCCGGTGCCAATTTCGGTCGACGGCGTCGACGTGGACGGGCTGGAGAAGCTGCCCGAGGCGCCCGTGGCGCCCGAGACCCGGTCGGGCCGGATGAACGCGTGTGCCGTCCGTGACTTCCGGGACATTCCCCCGAGCCACTCGTACTACCGGTACGTGAACTGGATGGCCTGCCAGGAGCTGACCGCCGGCTACGCCAATGGGACCTTCGGGTTGAGCAAGCAGCTGTCCCGCGGGGAGACGGCGATGTTCCTCTACCGGCTCTCCGGCGAGCGCCACGACCCCGGCACCACGGTCGACTTCCTCGATGTTCCCGTCGGGGGCGCATACTTCACGGCGGTGTCCTGGATGAAGGAGAAGGGGTACGGCGCTGGGTACGCGGACGGCACCTTCAACCGGAACAGGAACATCTCCCGCGGCGAGCTGTCGTCCTTCCTCTACCGGATGTCCGGCAAGACCTACCGCACGACGGCGTACTCACCGTATTCGGACATGTCGCCGCAATCCGGGTTCTTCACGGCGGCGGCCTGGTTGCAGTCCACCGGGATGATCTCCGGCTACACGGACCGATCCTTCCGTCCGACCCGCCCGGTGACCCGGGGTGAGGCCGCCAAGTTCCTCTACTCCTTCGACCTGGTCGGGGAGGGCACCCTGCCGACGTCCGCCGCCGACCGGTGGACGACGGTGCTCACGCCCCTGCACACCACCGCCAACCCGCGCACCAGCCCGGTGCGGAACCTGGCACCCCAGAGTGGGATCGTGCGACTGGGCGAGCAGGGCTCGATGACCCGGGTCCGGGCTGGGAGCACCGTGGGCTGGGTCAACTCGGACTTCCTCTCTCGGGGCAAGCCCGGGACCACCCGGGTCCCGTACCCGGAGCCCACCACCTACAACCACCGCGCCGCGAACAACATGGCGCTCTGGTGCTGGGACATCCCGATGGCCAAGACCGTGGACGGCTCCAACGCCTGGGCGCAGTTTGAGGTCAGTGGGTACCCGCAGTGGCCGTCCACCTACGACGTGGCGGAGCTGATCGGCCTCGGTCACGACCTGGACCCCGACTCCGTTCCCGCCCGGGCGGTCCAGCTGCACGAGTGCGCGCACATCCTGCAGTACCGCGCCTACCGCTACGACAATGTCGCCCTGAACTCCCGGATGGGCCAGATCTACCCGAACGGCCGGGATAGCGGCGTGGAGCACATGGCGGACTGCATGGCCGATGCCATGGGAGCCCGGCGCGCGTTCACGTCCGGCGGGACCACCTGGACCGTGGGCTACGGGGGCACGTGCACCTCGGCCCAGATGGCCTCGGCCCGGAAGCTCATCGCCGGCGTGCGGCCGTGATCCCGCAACGAGGCTCCTGCCATCACGGCCTCAACGGGTCAGTGAGGTGCGGGAGGAACTCGTGGCGGCCACGCCGACGCCGCTGGGAACGACCCAGTTCACGATCGGTGGGTGCGCGGTGGCGGTGAGCACGACCTCCACCGTGCGGCCACCGTCGGTGACGGACACGCTCTGGACGGTCAGCCCGTCGAACCGCTTATGGGCCCCCGCAGCGGACAGGTACTGGGTGACCGCGGCGCTCGCCTGCTCGCGGGTGAGCACCGGTGCGTTGTCCTGCTCCGCATCGATCCGGTAGCTGTCGGCGGCCGCCATCGTGGCGCCGTCGGCCGCCGAGAGCAGCCGGCGGGCCTCGATGTTCACGGCCGTGACCGCCAGGATCACCGTGGCCAGGAGCAGGCAGACCGCGGTCAACCCCACGACGAGCACCGTGGTCTGTCCGTGCTCTGCCGCCACGGCCGACCTGCTCGGGTCCCGGCCCGCGAAGGTCCTCCTGTCGGCTACGCCCATCCGTCTCATCCGAACCTCGGAACCGGTTGCTGGGAGCTGCTGGTGACGGTGGCGACGGCCGCGTCCCATCCCAGGCCCTGGGGCAGCAGCGGAACCGGAACCCGGACGGCGACCTCCACGGCCACCGAGGACCCCGGTTCCAGGCAGGGGGTCGATGTGCACGAGATGCTGGCCCGATGCGTGGCCGGGGCCAGACCGTAGTCCGCCAGGGTCAGGGCGACGACGCGGTCGGCGCGCTGGGCTGCCTCCGCCTCGTCGGGTGCTGCCACCATGGCCTTGGCCGCCTGGTCCGCGGCGGCCACCGAGGCATAGGCCGCCGACTGGATCTGGCTGGTCAGCAGCAGGAAGTAGACGACGGGGATCAGCAACAGTGCGGCCAGCAGGACGAACTCCACGGTGGCCGAGCCGTCCTCCCCAGACGGATCGACCCGGTCGACCTTCAGCCGGCGCTCAGTAACGGAAGGCATGACCGTCCGCCTCCAGACGGACCGGGCCGGTGAGGAACCCCACCATCGGCATCTGCGTGCGGACGGTGACCCGCACCATGGTGCTGTCCGCTCCGTCGACCAGCCCGGCGGTGACCTCCGCCTCGGCCCCGCCCGGGATCGAGCCGGTGAGCAGCTCCCGGGTCCGTGCGGCGCCGTCGGTGGGTGTCCGGTCCCCCAGCGCGCCATAGCGCGCACCGGCACTGGCGGCGTCGATGAGCGTGTTGCGCACGTGGATGATCAGTCCGAACTGCAGGATGGCGGCGAAGAGGACGGCCAGCAGGGCCATCACCATCACGGACTCGGCGACCGCCGAGCCGCGCTCTGACTCGCCCACTGTCAGTTGGTGGAGACCTGGCTGATGGCCTGGTTGAAGAGGTCGGTCAGCGCCGGTCCCGCGATGGCCAGCAGGCCCGCGACGAGCAGCGCCGACATCAGGGTGATCATCACCCAACCGGGTACGTCACCCCGTTCGTCGGTGCGGGCCCCGGCGAGAAAGGCCCTCAGTGCCGCGAGCGCGCGGTGCGTGAGACCGGTGGTGTCCTGGTGGTGCTGCATGGTGTCCCCCTTCATGGGTTCGGTGGGTGGGTGGTGTTCGAGGTCGGTCGGATGGCGTTCTCAGAAGCCGAGGTTCATGATCGAGATCCCCGGGAAGATCGCGAAGACCACGGTCAGCGGCAGGATGCCGAAGACGAGCGGCGTCATCATGCCGATCTCCTTGCGCCCGGCCGATTCCAGCAGTTCGCGCTTGGAGAGTTCCCGGACGTCCTTGGCCTGGGCCCGGAGGACGTCCGCCAGCGGCGTGCCCCGTTCCAGCGCCACGAGGATCCCCTCGATGAAGCGATCCACGGGTGCCAGTTGGACGCGGCGGGCACACGCCTTCAGCGCGGTGTGGATGGAGGCCCCCGCACGCATGTCGGCCAGGACCGTGCCGAATTCCTCGGCCAGCGCTCCGCGTGCCGAGGTGGCCACCCGCTCCAGGGCACCGGGGGCGCTGTCGCCCGCGCTGACGGACATGGCGAAGAGTTCGGCGATGGACGGGAACTCACTGAGGATGCGGGCGCGACGACGCTTGACCTGGCTGGTCAGCAGGTTGTCGCGCAGGAAGAAACCGACCACGGCCAGGGCCCCCACGATCACGACACCCACGACGGGATGGAGGCCGCCGTTGATGGCCAGTGCCACACAGGTCGTCATCCCCACTGCCGCTCCCGCGGCCGCGGTGATGAGCTGCTGGGCCCGATAGTCCTGGACCGAGAGCTCGGAGCCGGAGGCCTGGAGCTTGCGCTCCAGGGCCTGCTGGCCCAGGTTGAACCTACCCAGCTGGCGGACGCCCTCGGCCAGCACGGGTTGCAGGATCCGTCCCAATGCTCCCCACGGAGAGACCTTCTGGTGTTCGCGCAAGAGGGACGAGGCGGGTGCCTGGTTGCGCAGTTGTGGCGACACCCGCCGGACCAGGGAGGGTTGCCAGCCCCAGGGCACGGCCACCACCACGAGTGCCAGGCCGGCGCCCAGGACCAGTCCGAGGATCCCTGCCGTCATCAGCGTGGTCATCTAGAGCACCCTTCTCTCGTTCGGAAGGGCGCCGATCCGCAGCATCAGCTGATAGCACACCACCGAGACCAGGAGACCACTGACCAGGACCAGGACCCCGCTCAGGGATTGGTAGGCACGGACGGCCTCCGGTTGGGTGCCCAGCAGCAACAGGACTACCCAGGGGGCCGCAACGGCCAGTCGGGCTGCGTTGACGGTCCAGGACTGGCGGGACTCCAACTCGCTGCGGGTCCGGGCATCCTCGCGCAGGAATTCCGCGAGGGTGGACAGCAGGTTGCCGATGTCAGCGCCACCGACGTCGCGGGTCAGTCGCAGGGCGGCGACGAGGCGGTCGGCCACCGGGTCCGCCATCCTGAACTTGAGGTTGTCCAGCGCGTCGGTGAACCGCTGGCCGGAGCGGTAGTCCCGGGAGAACTCCCGGAAGGCCGGTTGCAGTTCCTCCGGCCCCTTCTCCCCCAGCTGGATGAGGGCCTCGGGCAGTGTCAGCCCGGCCCGGATCGCCGAGCGGAGGTGGTCCACGGCGTCCGGCCAGACGTCCCGCAACAGGGTCTGCCGCTTGCGGGCCTGCCAACGCAGGGCAACCCAGGGCACCAGGGCGCCGAAGAGGGCAAAGCACAGGGCGATGCTCACCGTCCTGGTGATGAGGAAGACCACCAGCAGGGCGACGAGCGCGCTGCCGACCGTGGCCGCCACGACACCGGCCGGGCCCACCTGCTCCACACCGGCCCGGGCGAGCAGCTGCCGCAGCCTGCTGTCGCGGGGCGCGGAGACCTCTCGCCGGGCCTCCCGCGGCCAGAGGGACCACCACACCAGGAAGAGGCCAGCGCCCAGTGTCAGGCCCAGTAGCAGTGCCATCAGCCGACCCCGACCACGGTGCGAGCGTCATATCCGTGGGCCTTGAGCTTGCCGTTCTCCAGCATGGCCGAGGGGTTGAGCACGAGCTGACCGTCGACCCGATGGAAGACCGTGGAGGACTCGATAATGCCGTCCTCCACCCGCGAACCGACGGCGAGGATCTCCTCCACGTACCGCCGCCCGTGCCGGTCCCGGGTGCAATGCACCACGAGGTCGAAACAGGAGGCCACCGTGGGAACCACGAAGTTCCGTGAGATGTTCTCTCCGGCCATCAGGGGTAGCGTGCAGATCTTGGTCAGCGCATCAGAGGCACTGTTCGCGTGGATCGTGCACATCCCCGGCAGTCCACTATTCAGGGCCACGAGCATGTCCAGGCTTTCCGCCTCGCGTACCTCACCGACGATCAACCGGTCCGGGCGCATGCGCAGGGCTTCCTTGACCAGGCGGCGCAACGGGATCTCCCCGTTGCCCTCGAGGTTCGGCTGGCGGCACTGCATCTGCACCACGTCGCGCAGGGGCAGCTTGAGCTCGAAGATCTCCTCCACGGTGACGACTCGTTCACGACTGCCGATGGAGGCGGACAGGCAGTTCAGCAGGGTGGTCTTGCCGGCCTGGGTCGCGCCGGAGACGAGGATGTTGAGTCCGGCATCGACGCTGGCGTCCAGATAGCGAGCTGCCTCGGCGCTCAGGGACCCGGAGCGCACCAGGTCCTCGAGGTGGTGTGCGCGGACCACGAACTTGCGGATGTTGACCGACCAGTGTCGTCGGGTGATGTCCGGGATGACCACGTGCAGTCGTGACCCGTCCGGCAGTGCCGCGTCCACGAACGGCGAGGACAGGTCCAGGCGGCGGCCGGAGGACTTCAGCATCCGTTCCACGAGGTCACGGACGTTCTCCTCGGTCAGGGTGATGTTCGTCAGTTCGGAGACCCCTCCACGGGCGCAGAACACCGCGTTAGGGGATTGATACCCATATAGCTTTCATGGCATAGATAAGCCCCGGCGATGCGTCAACATCCCGGGGCGTGGCAACCACTTCTAGAGAGTGACTGCAATGCCTGATCCTACCCATTTCCCTGCCGCTGGAACAGACCGCGTGTACAGGGCCCTTAGCGGCGCCCGTGCGCTTCTCGGGGCTGTTGCCCTGTTCGCGGTGCTCTACTCCCCCTCGATCCTCACGGGGGTGGCGTCATGAGCACGGAAACCCTCGACCACGGACTAGAGGCCTTCCGAGGCGCAGCGGTCAACGCTGCCCGATCCTTGGGCCTCCCTCTCACCGATGTGGACGACATTCTTCAGGACGCTTGGCTGTCCCTTCAGAGGGTCGACCTCGATCCTTCCCGGAACAGTGACGGGATGGTCGCCACGGTGATTCGACGCCGAGCGATTGACCTGGCCCGCCAGCGGTCCCGCCGTGAAACGACGGTGGACCTCGACGCTACAGACCTTGATCAGGTGACCTACGACGGTCCCCGTGACGGGGACTTCACGGAGACGTTCGCTGACCGAGACGAAGCCGCATGTCTGCTCCGGTGGCTCTGTGCCGCCTACGAACAGACCGGCCTGAACCTCGACGTGCTGCACACGGTGTTCCGGATCGCTCTGCACCATGACGGCAACGTGCCCGCCGCGGCTCGCACCATGAGCCTGACCGATGCACAGGCACGGTCACGGGTCCGTGAGGTCCGCGAATCAGCCGAGACCATCCGCGCCGCCCGCCGGCACGCTGACCGGGGCCCGGTGGACGTGCTGACCGTCCTGACCGATCTGGCGAGCACCAGCCCCACCCCGGCGCCCTACCGGAACGCGCTGCCGCTGATCGAGCACGAACAGCGCCACGGCCACCTAGAAACGGTCGCCTACGCCCGTGACCACCACATGCCGCACAGCACCGTCCGCGCCCGATGGACCACCGCCCGCCGGCTCGTTCTGCTCATCCGCTTCACCGCCTCTCAGGGCCAGGACATAGGTCCTGCCCCTGAACCGCATATCAATCACCACACGTCTGGCACCAAGGTGCACTGCCGGACATTCCGTGACGGTTTGGGGGACACAAATGCGGGACGCTAAGACACCGACGACGCCGCGCCGGCCCCGCGAAAAGGCTCCGGACCAGCGGCCAGAACTGCGGTGCCGGTGGTGCCTGAGGGCACTCACGGCCGAACGGTCCAGCCGGATTTACTGCTCAGACCGGTGCCGGAAAGCGGCCTACCGTGCCCGCCAACGTGCCGAGCGTGAGGCCGGGGAACTAGCCCGGGTCCGCGGCGAACTGGCTGCCTCCCGTGCCGAGTGCGCCCGCCTAGAGGCCCGGCTGGTTCAGGTCCAAGCCCGGGCGGATCGGTACGTGGAGGAAGCGCACCAGCACCTGACCACCGTCATGGGCGCCGTGGACCAGAGCGTCCAGGAGGCACGGGCGGACGCCATGAAGGGGCAGGACCGGCGGATCAGTGACGCCCTGACGGAAGCGCACTACCAGGGCTGGTTAGCCGGTGCGGAAGCGATCAGCAAGGCGTGGGACGCAAAGCTCACCGCCGCCGAACGCGCCGCGTTGCGCGATGAGGCCGAGCGCGACGGGCTGCCGCACTCGCTCCGCTCTCTTGCCATTGAACAACCGGCCCGGGACGCGCTGAACCTATCCACCGACGCAGACAGGACGAATGACCATGCTGGACAACATTGACCCGTGGGGCCTCGATGCCCTGAACGGGATAGCTGCCACCTTCCTGGGCGCCGCGATCGTACTAGTAGCTATCGGGGTGACCATTGGGGCCGTGCGGTGGGTTGGGGGCAAGGCTACTGCCAGCCCTGAGCAGGCCCGCCGGGGGGCTATGACCATTGGCGCCGGGGTGATGGGCGCCGTGGTCCTGGGCTCCATCGGTGGCGCCGTCCATTGGGGGTCCGGGCTCGGCACGGCCAACCTGATGCCGGAGGCGGCCCGGCCCGGAACGATCACGATCGAACGCAAGGCACCCAAGACCACGTGCACGTCTCAGGCGGTGCGAAACTTCGATGATGAGGATCGGATGCTCACCCATCAGGAGCGGGTGGCACTGGTCCAGCAGGTTTCCGGAGGCGGGATCACGGTCCGGGCTGGGGAACAGGTCATGACCTTGAAGTGGTATCCCACGGGGACGGACTGCAGTGCCGACAACACCACCGCCGCGCCTGGCACAGAGGTGGAGGCCCGCCTCTACGACACGGTGGCCGTGGGTGGATCTGATGAACAGGTCCGGAAGCACACCGTTGGGGAGGGGTCATGACCCGGGGTCTCCGGCGGCGCGTAGAGGCCTTCCGGGCGGCATGGATTCGGGCCGCCGTGGGACCGATGCCCGAGCACATGGCGCGCCGCATTCCAGCCTGGGCCAGCACACAGCGCGGCCGGATCATTCTGGCCGCCTTCGGCGTCCTCGCACTGACCGGGTGGGCGGCCGTGTTCTCGCTGATCGTGTTCTGACCACCGGGCCGATACAAGCGGCCCCTCACGCTCCCTGTGAGCCTCTGAGCCTGCCCCGGGCGGTATCCCCTCCCGTGGCGGCCTGAGCGGCTTACGCTCCGTGTTCCTGCCTCACGACGTACTCAATGAGGCGCGGTTTAGACATAGCAACGTTCGGTCCCGTACCGCCGGGGCACTGTTCGCAAAGGCCACGCGATCAGGTCCACCTCAGCTCGTCCCCGATTCGGGGGCGAGCCATAGGTGCTACTCCGAATGATGGTTGCCGGGGTTCGGGGAGAAGTTGTGGTGTGGGGGACCAAAGCAAGGCCAGTCCCGCGCATGCGGGTCCGCGTGGTCTGCACTTCTCCCCTCGCGGCAGTGTCTTAGCCTTCTGGCATGGCGACTCTTCCTGACCCGATCCGCGTTCAGTTACTCACGGATGGGTGGCAGGATCCTGCGGTGTGGGCGCTGGTGCTGTCGGTCGCGTCAATCGTGCTCACGCTGCTGTTCCGCTATTGGGACCGTGTGCACGTCGACGTGAAAGTAATCTGGCCCCTGATCCTTCCCTCCCGCGCCGGTAAATCAGAGGACGGCGTGGCGATCCATTGGCTTTTCGTGACAGTCACAAACCGGAGCCGCTCAACTGGGACGACTGTTCATAGCGTGGACCTCCAACTGAGGATGCGCCAAAGAGCTGGGGTGACTCGGAAACAACGATCAATGGCGCTGCCGGTCTTGAATGGCCTGCCGAAAACTAAGGATCGGCTCGAACCTGGCGACGCCTGTGACGTTTACACCGAAGGTAAGGCTGTGCTTGATGCGATTCGTCCCTTGCGGAGCCTTGTGGCCGAGTCGGAATGGAAGGGTACTGAGATCCGCGTTTCGGCCAGTCACGGACATGGGCAGGCAGTCACAAAGTGGGTGCCGATTGGCCAAGCTCTGCCCGGTTCCGAGGGGCTCTAGGGAGAAGGCCCTCGGAACCGGCACAGCCTGCAAGCGTGCAGGCGTGGCCTAGGTCTGGGACCGCGGACATGCCCGGTGCCCTGGCCTGACCATGCTGGGACCATGACACTCAGAATCGCCAGTGAGTTCGCCGCACATTTCGACCGTAAGCGCGTAGACACAGCGCTGACCGTGTATACCCAGGAACCGGCGCTATGGACTGGGGAGGCGCTGATGGCCGGGGCGGAATGGGCGGGACGGTTTGAGGGTCCGTCTTTCATCTCTGAGTTGGACGCACTGGTGGGTGGGCTGCCCGATGACCAGCTACGCCCGATCTTGGGGTGGCTCTACGTCCGTCCCAGCTATCCGCTACTGTGCCTGCCCGAGGCGCGATGGTTCGACCTGTTCATGCGCATGGGCTACACGGAATGTGGCGAACCGGCTTCCCACCCGCCCTGGCCCATCCAGTTATTCCGCGGCGCCCTGCCGGAGTTCCGAGCTAACTGGTCGTGGACCGACGCCCGGCCCCTGGCCTGGCAGTTCGCCACTGAGATAGGCCCGCTGTACAGCGGTGGCCTGAGGCAGGGAAAAGTGTGGACGACCTACGTACCGCCATAGCGGCTGCTGGCCAAAGTGGACCCGGAGCGCCTGCCTGAATGGACCACTGATGTGCCGCTGCACTCCGAGTACATCGTGTACACGAAGAATCTGAAGATCATGGAGGATCCGATCCAGGGGCGCGTGGAATGAGTAGCAATCACGTGGCATCCATCCTTTGACAAGGGACGTTGTTGTGTCACCCTGTGGACTACACGCTTACTACCTCGGAGGGAACATCATGCGACGTCGGTATGTCGTGCCCATACTGGCCACTGGTCTTCTACTGGCCGGATGCGGTGACCCGGCGGCGGAGGAAGCTTCACGGTCAGCGGAGGCCTCCCGCCTCGCTGCAGCGCTGTCCCCGCGGGATGTGGTCGTGGAAGTCGACGCCGTCGACCGTGAGGGCACCCCCTCCCTCCCGAACCTGCCGGCGTTGGGGCGGATCACCATCGGCACCGGCGACGGCACGGAGCAGGGGCAGTACAAGCTGCCCTGGAAGAATAAGGGAGGCACGGAGGGCGTCACGTACCGCATGAACGCTGGTGAGGTCCTGTCCATGAATGCTCAGGTCACGCAGGGTGCGAATGGGATCCTGTGCCGGATCAGCGTGGACGGTGAGGTGGTCGTGGAGAACACTTCCACGGGTGAGTATGCGGTGGTGTCTTGCGTGGCCTCGGTTGAGTGAAAGCCGTGGGCGGCAGACACCAGCGCCGTCCATGAAATCAGACGATGCGATCCGCCCCATGGGGTCGGCCGACACGGGGCATCCGCCCTTGTCAAAGTCGCTTTGCATATCGACGGTTGGTAGCCTCGAGTGGTCCGGCGGCGCGTCCCCCTAAGTCGCCTGCCGGGCCTGCCGCGGTGCTGAGTCCCGCGGCGCGGCCGCCCTCTACTCATCCCCCATGCAGCGGAGGGCGGCCCTCCGCCTCCCAGTGGTCACACATGACGACGGCCCCTCACCTGTGATGGTGAGGGGCCGTCGCGCTGTCCGTGGGGCGCAGAGGGTCAGTCGTTCCTGGACCTGTAGTAGCTCGGCTCGGACCGGCCGAGGCGCGTTTCCATGACGTCGATCGCCGTCAGGAACACGTGGTGTCCCCATGGGTGCGCGCCATGCTTGTGCTGTAGGTCCCACACCTCGTCAACGCGGTAGGTCTGACCGCCTTCGTTCATGATGAATGAACCGACGGACGGGATGTGGTTTGCTTCATCGCTGTCCCACTGTTCGCCGTCGTCACCGTAGTAGTTGACATACAGCCTTGGTTCCGTGCGACGTGGCATTTTGGGTTCCATAGCTCTACCGTAGCTTCCGCTCTGGTCAGGCGGCCTTAGCGAGGGCTAGCAGCTTGCCCAGGTGCTCGTGCATCTGGCGGGCCTCTGCCAGGGACAGGGTGGTGTTCAGTTCCGGGACCACCAGGTCGATGGTGGTCACTTCCTCGTCATGGTCGTGGATCAGTTCCACGGTTGCCTCGGCCTTCGCGGTTCCCCAGTCGCCCCTGTCGTGGTGCCGGCAGAGCTCCACGTACTCGACTTCACTGCCGCAGCAGTCGGTGGCGCAGCGGTTGTCGGGGCGGCCGGCCGCGGTGCACCACGGCTTGCAAGCAGTAACGGTGGTCTCGTCGGTGATGGTGGTCGTTGTGGTGGTCATGGCTCTATGCGCAGCCGTGAGTCTCAGTGGTCACGAGACGGGCGCCTCGGGAGGGGGGTCGTTACTACGTAAGGGGTTCGCTCTTTTCGGGGGGTTCGGGGACTCTCCAGGATGGCGCTGGAGGCGAGCCCACGGGTCACCAATTGCCGGGCCGGGTGGTCGAGGTCGTGGGCCGTGTAGGCGGTCGGTGGAGGGGTGGTGATCTTGGGGCGGCGCTTGCCCATGGGTCAGTCCTCGGGGGTGGTGGTCGGGAGGGGTTCGGCGGGGGTGCCGTTGGCGTCGGCCATGGGCGGCCGTGTGCGGCGTCCTGCTTCGGGCTGGCGTAGTCCGTGCTTGGCCTCGAACACGGACCAGAACGTCATGGCTTTCCGTTCGGTGTGGGCGGGTTTCTTGGGGGTCATGTCGTCGTCCTGTTCCGTCCTGTTCTGTCCTGTTCTGGAGCAACTGGAGCAGGTAGTCGGTCGTCCTGTTCCCGGCCCACCATCTCCATAGGTGGGCCGGTGGAACAGGACGCGCCATTCATCCACCGGAACCACTCGGATAGGGCTTCACGTGGTGGTGAAGGGTGGCGTTATGCGACCCCGGCGAGGTGGTGATGTACCCCTGTGCCTCCAGGGTCTTGAGGGCTTCCCCGATGGCGGTGGCGTTGCCCGCTACCCCTTGGCGTACCTGCTTGCCGCTGGACGGTTCCGGGCGGTCTCGGACCCATTCGGAGACGCGGCGCAGGAGGTCCTGTTCCCGGTCGGCCTGTTCCTGTTCCGGGTCCAGTTCCCGGGCGGGGGGCTCCAGGGTGTACTGGATGCGGGTGGGGTTGGTTGAGTCGATGAGGGCGACGGCGACGGCCTGTGTGCGGTCTGACTTCCTCCAGGTGCCGCCGTGGGGGCGGACCTGCCCGGGACGGTCTTTCCCGACCCGTAGGGCGAGCTTGCCGGACATGCCCGCTCCCAGGGGCGCGAGGGGTTCCACGGTGTACGCGGCGCCGGTGAGGTAGGATATTTTTGCCTGTGCCCCGATGGCGTACCGGCCGCGGCCCTCGGTTGATTTGGTCACGTGGTCGATGACGAACACGGCGGCCCCGGTGCGTGCGGCGATGGTGCGGGGCACTTGCCGGCCCCACCGGGTCACCTCGTCGTTGTCGATGCTGGAGACACCAGACACGGCGAATGCTTCGGTCACGCCGTCGATGACGGCCAGCCGGTAGGGGCGGGACAGCAGGGCGGCCCATGCGTGGCGTTCCTCCGGGGGGCCCGCGTAGGGGTCGGTGTCAGGGTTCAGGTAGTCCAGCCCGTGGCGGATCTGTTCGGCGGTGGTGCCCATCTTCCGCAGCCGGTCCACGATCGTGCCGGGGTCGGATTCGTAGTCGATGAACAGGACGGGGTGTCCGGCCTTGAGCTCGTCGGCTACGACGGTGAGAGCGAGCATGGACTTCCCGGACTCGGATTCACCGGCCAGAGAGTGCACGTGCCCGGGGTATCCCAGGCACACGCCGTCCGTACGGGCCATGACGGTGGGGACGATGGGCGTCACGGTGCCGTTCACGTAGTCAGTCAGGTCCAGTGGCTCCCATGACGGGCGCACGTCCTCCGAGGCATAGGCGCCGTTTAGGTCGACGGGCTCGTCGGCGTCTACGGGCGGGGGGATGACGTAGGTATGCGTCATGCGTCTACCCCCTGCCGGTGCTCGGCATGGAACTGGGCCACGGACCGGCGGTGTGCTGCCTCCGCTCCGTCCCACTGGGGGAACATGGCGGCCACGCTGGTGGCGATGGCGGGGTGCGTGTGTTCGCACGGGGTGAGGGTTGCCAGGGCGCGGGCGTATCCCATGCGGTCCCCGTCCTCGAGTCCGGTCAGGTAGATGGCGCGGGCGTCCGGGTCGGCCAGGATCAGCAGGTCATAGTCCCCGCCGTAGGGGCGCGGTGCGTCCGGTGTGGTGGTCACTGCTTCACCGGCCTATTGGTCCACCCGGTGCCGGTGGCGGTCGCCAGCTGGCAAAGGGTGAGGGACGTGGCCTGTCCACGTTCCACGGCCTTGTCCATTGCACGCTGTGCGGCGCTCAGGTTGACGAAAAAGCGGCGACGGTATCGGACTTCACCGGCCACCTTCCACGCCACCATGACGACGTGGACGCCGTTCAACATGACCTCGGGGTCCGGTAGGGTGCTGGTGTCGGTGGTGATCGACTTCGAGGCCGCTCCGGGTGCCAGTTCGGGGTGGCTTTGTCGTGTCTGGGTCATGCGGCCACCGCCTGCGGTACGGGGCGCAGGAGGGCGGTGAGGCGGTCGCGCTGACTCGGGGTGAGTGCCGGGGCATCGGCGACGCGGGCGGCCACGTAGGCGGCCAGAGCGTCGGGGCATGTGGTGGTCTGTGCCATGGGGCTACCGCCTGAACGCCGCGGCTACCTGCTCGGGGTCCAGCCTGTGCTGGTGCCCCACGCGGTGCGACGTGAGCACTCCGCGTTGGATGAGCCGGTAGACGGTGTTGACGTGGACGCCGTAGTCGTCGGCCACGTCCTGAGGCTTCACCATGACGCGGCGTCGCGTATGGGGATCACCTACAGTGGGGGTCGGGTGGGCTGTTGTGCTCACCGGCGCACCTCTTTCTGACAGTTGGGGCGTGCGCGTGACCTAGGCCGGGTGCAACCGGCCTTCGGTCTGGAAGGCTCCCCGTCGATCTGTGGAAGGTGACTCGGGGGGCCTTCTGCTTTGCCCTGGTGGGGGTTGGTGAGACCAGTCAACCACTGGTGAGTAGAGGTCATTTGCCCGCCTGACCTGCGCATACCTAGGCACGCCTACGCACGGTGTTGAGTCGCGTTGCATGGTGTTGCGTCGTGTTGGTTGGTGTTGAGTCACCTAGGCCAGATTCGTTATCAATTTGTGACATACAAGTTTGGTGACACCGCCGTGGCGCGCCTTCTCAATAACGGTGGTCAGGCGCGACACCAGAGACGACAAAGCCGGCCGCGTGATTCTGTGAATCGCAGAGATAAGTGGCCTGATTTCCGCAGAGCAATCTGCCCGCTCGCACGTGTGTGCGCGAGGAAAGGTGAAGGTTCCGGCATCGGCGGAGTTCGGCTGTCACATTGACTGCCGCAACCACCGTCTGCGCGACGTAGAATAGATGACGGGTGTGGCCTTTGGAGTTATGTGGCGGTGTTTCTTCGGATTTATCTGGCGGCGCATGGTCCTGACTCATGAGGTGCCGGCCGCAACCGTGGCTTCCTGAAACGCCCGGGTCCAGTTAGGACCCGCCCGAGCAGGCGCCGGGATGGGCAAGATAGGGCTATGAAAGCCACCAAGTCGGCTCGACGTGCCGCCGCTACCCCTGCGCTGCGCCTGCTGCAACAGGCAGACGTCCCGCACACCGTGCGCTCCTATGAGCACGACCCGACCAGCGAGCTGCCCTTCGGCCTGGAGGCGGCCGCGGCGCTGGGCGTGGACCCGGCGCGGGTCTACAAGACCCTGCTGGCCGATGTCGACGGCGCATTGGTGGTGGCGATTCTGCCCGTGGCCGAGCGCCTGGACCTCAAGGCCCTGGCCGCAGCGATGGGCGGACGGCGCGCGGCGATGGTCGATCCGGCCCTGGCCGAACGGGTGACCGGTTACGTCGTCGGTGGGATCTCGCCCTTCGGCCAGCGCAAGCGCCTACCGACCGTGCTGGACGAGAGGGCTTTGGAGCACGAGAGGGTGCTCGTCAGTGCCGGTCGGCGCGGCCTCGAGGTCGAGCTTGCGCCCGCCGACCTCGTCGCACTCACCGGGGCGATGACGGCTCGGGTGTGGCGGGAGGCTTGAGCGACGGTTCAGCGGTGACTGTTGCGGCAGAGCGTGTCAGGCAAACAGTGCCACGTGGGTGTCCCCGTTTTCTGTCTCAGCACTAGGCCTGGAGCACGCCATAGACCAAGAGGGGCATCGCGCAGACCAAGGTGATCAGCGTCGCGACGGCGTGCTTCTTACCTTCCTCGTCTATGTTGCCCGGCCAGATGAGTATCACGGCGCTGATGAGGATGCTCCCTACGGCCAGGACGATAGCGACCCACCAGAGGACGGGCAGGCTGTCGGCCTGCCACTGTGGATTCTGGAAGTACCCAAGGAGGACGCCGGCGACCCAGATCGCGAAGGCGGCAATCATGGCTGCTAGGGCACCGCTAAATGTGTCTCGCCAGAACTTCTCGTCCGTGAGCCACTTCAGTGGCCACCGCAATACACTCACCCGTTCCTCGTCCTGCTCATCTGCCATGACGTCAGGCTAGGCGAACGGGCGGGAGGGGTTTCCCGGGCGGGTATACCTAGAGCATGGCCGATGACACGTCCCCTGACCACGCCGGCGCCGACGCGATCCCGCCGGTGACGTGGGTCGAGCACACTGCGTCCACCCAGCAGGCCGTCCTTGAGCGCATCGCAGCGGAAGCCGGACAGTGGCCGCACCTGCGGGCCCTGGCAACCGTGGACCAGCGCGCCGGACGCGGGCGTCGGGGCCGGGATTGGACCGCCCCGGCCGGCACCGCCGTGTCCGTCTCGGTCGTCGTCCGGCCCGACCTTCCGGTCGAGCTCTTCAGCTGGGTCACCCTGGTGACCGCGGCCGCCACCGCGGGCGAACTGCAGCGCCGGGGCATCCCGGCCAGGGCGAAGTGGCCCAATGACGTCCTGGCCGAGGACGGCCGCAAGCTCTGCGGCATCCTCGCCAGTGTGCTCCCGGACCAGAGCGGATTGGTCCTGGGCCTGGGACTCAATCTCGACTTCGGCGCCCACGGTGCGCCGGTGCCCACCGCGACGGCGATGGCGGACTGGCTGCCCGTCGGCCAGTCACCGGAGCCTGCCGAGGTCCTGGGTGGACTCCTGCGGGCGTTGGGCCGGGCGATGGACGACTTCTGCGTGTGCGTCCGTGCGAACCCCGGCGAGGTGGACGGCACGCATCCGGCCCCCCAAGCCGTCATCACACGGATGGCCACGCTGGGGACCGCCGTGCGGGCTCACCTGGCAGACGGTTCCGAGCTGGAGGGCACCGCCCGCGGTCTGGGCCCGGGCGGGACCCTGCTGATCGAACCGGCCGACCGTGACGCGATGGGGACAGGGATCGTCGGCGCCACCCGGCGCGGGGAGCTGCTCGAGGTCTCCGCCGCCGACGTCGTGCATCTGCGTCGCTGATCCGGATTCAGCGACGACCCCACCAGGAGCCGGCGCCGCGGCCGGGCCGATCCGGGCGGGCGGACTATCGGTCGGGAGGCGGGCGCGGTGCCGGGCGTGGACCGCACGCGGGTCTATCGGGTTGCTTTCGGCCCCTCTGGTGCGGTGGTGCGCAGCAGCTCTCGGCTGGCCTGGCGCACGGCGGCGGTGATGCGGTTCAGCCGTTCGGAATCCAGGGTCCAGGTCTGCCAGTACAGGGCCACGTCGTGGTGGGCGTGGTCCTCAAGCAGGACCAGGGACCCGTCGGTGAGGTCGGTGCCCAGTTGGATCTCCGGGATCATGCCCCAGCCCAGGCCGGCCCGGACGGCGGCGAGAAATCCCTCGGAGGACGGGATGGTGTGCGTGGACGCACCCGGGGCGACACCCCGGGCGTGCAGGACCTGGTGTTGCAGATCGTCCTTGGTGTTGAACTGGATCACGGGCATGCGCGCCCAGTCCAGGCCGGCGTCGGTGGTGAACCGCTGGCGCAGTGCAGGGGTGGCCACGGGGACGTAGCGCATGAAGCCCAGCCGTTCGGCCCGGCACCCACTGACCGGGGTGGGGTCGGCGGTGACGGCCCCGATGACGTCTCCCCGGCGCAGCAACTGGCTGCTGTGGTCTTGGTCTTCCACATGTAGCTTCAGGGTGGTCTCGGGCCATCCGGCCACCTCGTGGAGGACGGGCACGAACCAGGTGGCCAGGGAATCAGCGTTGACGGCCACCGGGGTCACGCTCTGGAACGAGGAACCCTCGCCCAGCCGGCTCCAGGTCTCCGCTTCCAGGACCTGGACCTGACGAGCCATGCGCAGCAGCACTGCCCCGGCCTCTGTGGGGGTACAGGGCACGCCCCGACGGATCACCACCTGACCCAGGGAGGCCTCCAGGGCCTTGATGCGCTGGCTGACCGCTGAGGGGCTGATGCGCAGACAGTCCGCGGCGGCCTCAAAGCTTTCCTCGTCGATGATGGCCACCAGGGCGCGCAACTGATCGAAGTTCATGAAGCAAAACTAATCCATCCATCGATTCATTCATTTGTCTGCATCGGGGGCGCTGGCTAGCGTCGAGGACCATGTGGAGCGTCTGGGGTGCGGGGCTGATGACTGGGCTGGCCTTGATCGTGGCCATCGGGGCGCAGAACGCCTTCGTGCTGCGCCAGGGCATCCGCCGGGAACATGTCGGGGTGGTGGTGGCCCTGTGCATGGTCAGCGACGCGGTGTTGATCCTCGGCGGCACCGCGGGGATCGGGGCGGTGGTCTCCCGGTTCCCCTGGGCCCTGGACGTGCTGCGCTGGGGCGGGGCCGCCTATCTGACGTGGTGGGCAGTGCGGTCCTTCATCTCGGCCCTGAAGCCGTCTTCCCTGACCGCCGAGGCCCCGCGGTCGCGGGGATCGGTCATCGCCACCACGTTGGCCCTGACCTATCTGAATCCCCACGTCTACCTCGACACCGTGGTGCTGCTGGGCAGCCTGGCCAACCAGCACGGCCCGGAGGCCCGGTGGGTCTTCGCCATCGGCGCCGTGGTGGGCAGCGTGGCGTGGTTCAGTGCGCTGGGCTACGGCGCCCGAGCGTTGTCGGGACCGCTCAACAGTCCGCGCACCTGGCGCGTCGTGGACGTGGTGATCGGCGTCGTAATGCTCGCCTTGGCCATCAACCTGATCCGCGGCTGATCCCGTCGCGGCGCGCAATAACCGGTGCGGTGGCAGTCTGTGGCCGTTGAGGCCAATAGTCTCCCTCCCAGGAGTGCCGACAGATCAACAAGGGAGTTGGGTGCGGATGAGCGAACGGGACACGGCCGCGGATGTGCTGCGCGCGTGGGCGTTGGATGAGGACCTGAAGCACAAGGTGATGTCCTCCCCACCGCTGGCCAGGATGGCCACGAAGATCGCCCGGCAGTACTCGGCCGGCGACACGGTCGAGGACGCGCTGGCGTCGGCTCGGCGCAGCATGGCCCGCGGGCACCTGGTCAGCCTGGAATACGCCGGGGAAAGCGTCCGGGACGCTGAGCTGGCACAGGCGGAGACCGCGGTGTTCCTGGAGCTGATCTCCGCGCTGCGGGAGGCGCAGATCCCCAGCACCGTGTCCTTCGACCTCTCGCACATCGGCTCGCTCGTGGACCCGGACCTGGCCGCGCAGAACGCCCGGGCCATGGCCGATGCCCTGGCGCCGCTGGGCACCGCCCTGATGATCTCGGCCGAGGGTTCCGAGCGCACCGACCTCGTCCTGGATACCTACGACGCCCTCAGCCGGGAGGGAATGCCCGTGGGCATCACCGTCCAGGCCCGGCTGCACCGCACGGAAGCGGACCTGGACCGGGTCCTGGAACGCCCGGGGGTGATCCGCCTGGTCAAGGGGGCCTTCCTCGAACCGGCCGAGACCGCCTACCCGCGCGGCAGCGCCGAGCTGCGCGAGGCCTACCTGCGCCTGGCCGGGCGCATCCTGCAGGCCGGCCACCCGCTGTCCGTGGCCACCCACGATGCCGGGCTGATCGACGACCTGATCACCGCGCACCCCGACCTGATCCGCCAGCCCCAGGTGGAGTTCGAGATGCTGCTCGGGCTGGGCACCGCCACCCTGGACCGCTTGCACCAGGAAGGGCACACCACCCGGGAGTACTCCATCTTCGGCGACCAGTGGTGGCTGTACGTCCTGAACCGCATCGCCGAGGACCCCGAACGGGTCTTCGGCGCGATCATCGCCGCCGCCAGCTAGACCCCGGCACCTCGCCTGCCACGACGAAAGACACGGGCACTGCGCAGAGAGGGGCAGAGAAGGAACGACATGACCCACGCCGGAACAGGGCTCATCGCCCGCTCCTTCGGGGATCCCTTGCAGGTCCTGCAGCTCGCCACGGTAGACCCCCAACCGGTGCGCCGCGGGCAGGCGGCGGTGCGGATGATCGCCTCCCCGATCAACCCCTCCGACCTGATCCCCGTGACCGGGGCCTACGCCTCTCGGACCGCTCTGCCCTTCATCCCGGGCTTCGAAGGAGTCGGCGTCGTCGAAGCCCTGGGCGGGCCTTCCGGGGGGCTGCGGGTCGGGCAGCGCGTGCTGCCCATCGGCTCGGCCGGAGGCTGGCAGAGCACCAAGGTCCTCGACGCCGATTGGTGCGTCTCGGTCCCCGACGACCTCGACGACGCGGCCGCGGCGACCGCCTACATCAACCCGCTCACCGCCCTGCGAATGGTCCAGCTGCACGCCAGCACCGGTGACGTGCGCACCGCGGCCGTGAACGCAGCGGGATCCTCCATCGCCCAGATCATTGCGCGCCTTCTGCAACAGCGCGGCATCCGCACCATCGGACTGGGCCGGCACCCCCAACCCGAGGACCAACACCAGGCCGGCTACTGGACCGAGTACCTGCACCTGCCGGCCGGCCACGCCGAGCGGCAACTAGAAGAGGACGACCGGCTTTCCGGCGTCGACGTGGTCTTCGACTGCGTGGGCGGGGCCCAGGGAACGGCCCTCGCGCAACGGCTCCGCACCGGCGGACGGCTCGTGCACTACGGGCTGCTCTCAGGTCAGCCGCTACTGCCCTCGTTGTCGCATCAACGTCCCGACATCACGATCGACATGTTCCGCCTGCGCACCTGGATTCACTCCGCGAACAAGACCTCCATCACCGAGGCCTTCGCCACCGTCTTCGACCTCATCCGAACCGGGCATATCCAGACACGCATCCAAGCCGAGCTGCCCCTGGGCGAAGCCCTCTCCGGCATCAGGACCTCACTGCGCCAGGCCTCGGCCGGCAAGGTGCTCCTCCGTCCGCAGTGGTAGGCGGGCAAGACTCCACGCCTCTAACCATCACCCAAGTGGTGTTAAGGCCTCTAGGGACCTGCTATCGGCCGTCCAGGGCTTTCTGCACCTGAGCTCTGAGAGTGGCAAAAACGACCGTTTCCGCTACATCGGAGAAGTCGCAGCGGCGAGTGTCGTGAAGCGTCCCTTTTGTGTAGCGAAACTGCGTCGCGGAATCTATGCCCAGATACGGACACCGGACGACGAGTTCCGGTACATTCTGGGCATGGGTGAGCTGCTGGGCTATGCGCGGGTGTCGACGACGGATCAGGATGCGGCACTGCAGATCGATGCGCTCAAGGCCGCCGGCTGCTATCGCGTGTTCGTGGACACCGGGTCCGGGGCGTTGGCGTCCCGGCCGGAACTGGAGAAACTGCTGGACCAGTTGCGCCCCGGAGACACCCTGGTGGTGTGGCGCCTGGACCGGCTGGGCCGGTCGATCCGGCACCTGATCGACCAACTCCAGGCCCTGGCCGACCGGGGTGTGGGGTTCCGCTCCCTGCAGGAGACCATCGACACGACCTCCTCGGGTGGCCGGCTGGTGTTCCACGTCTTCGCCGCCCTGGCCGAGTTCGAGCGGGACCTGATCCGAGAGCGCACCAATGCGGGGCTGGCCGCCGCCCGGGCCCGGGGCCGGTCCGGAGGCCGACCCCCGGCGCTGTCGGCCGAGCAGGTGCGGGCTGCCCGGCGGATGTACGAACAGCAAGAATTGACCGTGGCCCAGATCGGCCAGGTGCTCGGGGTCAGCCGGACCACCATCTACCGGGCCCTGGAACGCGGACACGACCGGCCGGAAAAGGCCCGGCCGGCCCGGCGCCGGCGGACCAGGAAGACCGCATAGGCCCGGTCATGGCGGCGGCCGGGCGGTGGGAGATCCTGCGACTGCACGTCGAGGACGGAATCCCCCTGACCGCACTGGCCCAGGACACCGGCATCGGGTTGCGCACCCTGCAGCGCTTGCACGCCCGATACAAGACCCACGGCTACACCGGTCTGCAAGACGGTCCTCGAGCTGACGCCGGCAGCCACCGGGTCCCAAAGGAGCTGGTGACGCTGATCGAGGGACTGGCCCTGTCCCGACCCCGGCCGGCCATGAGCACCGTGCGCCGCCGCATCGCCCCGATCTGTACCGCACGGGGCTGGCCGGTGCCCTCCTACGGGGTGGTCCGGTCCATCATTCAGGCCCTGGATCCGGACATGGTCACCCTCGCCCTCGAGGGGCCGGCAGCGTACCGGGACAAGTACGAACTGGCCCTGCGCTGGGCGGCCGAGCGGCCCAATGCGCTCTGGCAGGCCGACCACACCCTGCTCGACCTCCTCATCCTCGGCCCCAACGGCAAACCGGCCCGGCCCTGGCTGACCACGATCCTCGACGATCACTCCCGCGCAGTCTGCGGGTACACCGTCTTCCTCGGGGCGCCCTCAGCCATGAACACCGCCCTGGCCCTGCGCCAGGGGATCTGGCCCAAGACCCGACCGGACTGGCCCATGTGCGGAATCCCCGAGGTGCTCTACGTCGACCACGGGTCGGACTTCACCAGCCAGCAGCTCCGCACCACGGCCGTGGACCTGCACATCCGCCTGATCCACTCCACCGTCGCCCGGCCCCAGGGCCGCGGGAAGATCGAGCGATTCTTCAGCACGGTGAACACCGAGCTACTCACCACGCTGCCCGGGCACACCGTCCGCGGCCAGCCCACCCCCACACCGAAACTGTCCCTGGCCGAACTGGACCGAACGCTGGAGGAATTCATCGTCACCTACAACGACCGTGCGCACAGCGAACTGGGCACCACCCCGCGGGCGGCATGGATCGCCGAGGGCTGGCTACCCCGGCTGCCCGAATCCGTGGAGGCCCTGGACGGACTGCTGCTCACCGTCGCCCAGTCCCGAATCGTGCGCCGCGACGGCATCCACTTCCAGGGCCTGCGGTATACCTCTCCCACGCTGGCCGGTTACGTCGGTCAAGCCGTGGTGATCCGCTACGACCCCCGGGACATCACCGAGATCCGGGTCTTCGACCATGACGCATTCCTGTGCAAGGCCGTGAACCCAGACCACCAGACCGAGGCGGTCAGCCTCAAGGACGTCCAGGCGGCCCGCAATACCCGCCGCCGGGCCCTGCGGACCGGGATCCACGAACGCATCGCCGTCCTTGCCTCCACCACCGAGGCCCCGCCCCCGGCCAGCACCGCCCCGGCCCCAGAACCACGGCGGCCGAAGCTGAAGGTCTACCAGGAGGACTGATGTGAGCCAGAGCTTCATCGTCACCAAGGAACATCGCCGCTTCACCGAGTTCGCCGATGCCGTGCGCCGCCAGCGCACCATCGGGTTGTGCTTCGGTCCGGCAGGCGTCGGCAAGACCCTCTCGGCCCGCCGGTACGCGCATTGGGACAAGACCGGTGAACTCCTCACCCACTGGGGCCCCCGCTCCGAGAAGGACCCCAAGATCTACGCCGCCGTCGCCCGAGCGCGCACCGTGCTCTACACCCCTAGCGTGCTCACCGGCCCGAAAAGCTTGAAGCAAGAGCTCGACCAGATCATTGCCCGCGCCAACATCTGCATCCACCAGCACCTCTCACCCCCAAATCAAGAGGCACCAGAGACCTGGAGTTGGAGCTGGGAGCGGGGCCGGCACCACGGCACCAACCACGTCGAACTGATCATCGTCGATGAATCCGAACGCCTCCGCGCGACCGCGCTGGAATTACTGCGGGATTTCTACGACCGCGACAACATCGCCCTGATCTTGATCGGCATGCCCGGCCTGGAAAAGCAGTTCGCCCACTACCCCCAGTTCTACAGCCGGGTCGGCTTCGCCCACCAATACCGCCCCCTCAGCCAGGACGAGATGCTGTTCGTCCTGAAACGCCATTGGAAGGCCCTGGGCAAGACCCTGGATCCTGCGGACTTCACCGACACCCAGGCGATCGCCGCCATCACCCGCATCACCCGCGGCAACTTCCGGCTCCTGGAACGCCTCTTCCCTCAGATTCAGCGTGTTCTGAAGATCAACGAGCTCGACACCATCACCAACGACGTCATCGAAGCCGCCGCCAGCATCCTCGTCATCGGCAACACCTGAACCCCGACCGCCATCAAGCACCGAAAAACCACCGCCACCTAAAGGTGAAAGGCACAGACGGGTTATGTGACATTTTTCGTGATTTCTTGGCTTCGAGGTCGCTTTGTCACGTAAACGATCGAATAAATGACAGTGGAGGTGCGCGGTGCTGGTGGGGTACATGCGAGTCTCGAAGGCCGACGGATCCCAGACCACCGACCTGCAACGCGATGCCCTGCTCGCCGCCGGCGTGAAGCCCAAGGCCCTGTACGAGGACAAGGCCTCCGGCAAGACCGACGACCGCCCCCACCTGGCCGCCTGCCTGAAGGCCCTGCGGGACGGGGACACCCTGCTGGTGTGGAAGCTCGACCGGCTGGGCCGGGACCTGCGGCACCTGGTCAACATCGTCCACGACCTCACCGAGCGCGGCGTGGGCCTGAAGGTGCTCACCGGCCAGGGCGCGGCCATCGACACCACCACCGCCTCGGGCAAGCTGGTGTTCGGCATCTTCGCGGCCCTGGCCGAGTTCGAACGCGAGCTGATCTCCGAACGTACCAAGGCCGGCCTGGCCTCGGCCCGGGCCCGGGGCCGCAAGGGCGGCCGGCCGTACAAGATGACCCCGGCCAAGATCCGCCTGGCCATGGCCTCGATGGGCCAGAAGGACACCAACGTCAGTGCCCTGTGCAAGGAGCTCGGCATCACCCGCCAGACCCTCTACCGCCACGTCTCACCCACCGGGGAGCTGCGCGAAGCCGGACAGAAAGTGCTGGCCCAACGCCGATGACCACCGCGGGCCACGGAGCTGTGTGCCGCAGATGGTGACCCGCCCGGGGGCGTGCCGTATGACGTGCCGTCGCGGGACGGACCACCGGGCGGGTCATACGGGATGCCCCTAGTGGCGTGCCACTGTTCATCCATGTCGGCTGCGAGTGTGTCCGGTGGGGGTTCCGGCTGTGGGACGGTTCTCACCCCTGGTCCGGAATTTCCGGCATACCGAGGACGCTACGGACGAACTTCGCCTTCCCGGCCGAATACGCCTCACGGTCTGTGGCGTGTTTCGCGGCCAGCGCCCGCTTCAGCTCCGCGTAGCGGTGCGTGAGCTCCGGGTCTGCTCGTAGCGCATCGCGGAACTCTAGCTGCTCTGTCCAGCGCGGGCTGCCGGCCGGTAGCAGATGCAGATGCGCTGCCCGGTGCTCGTCAATGACTTGGACCAGAAAGCGACGCCACGGTCGAGCGTCAAGCTCGGGAGGCACGAAGTGCCAGCCGGCTGGCAACAAGACTCGCGCTACAGCGTCCGAGCACCCGAGGTCGACGACCGCGGCCTGCACATCAACGATCGGCTTGGATGCCAGGCCGGGCACCGCAGTCGAGCCGACGTGTTGCGTCGGCTCGACCAACCAGTCTGCGAGTACGGCATCCAGTTCCCGGCACAGCCGAGCGCCCCGCCGCTGCCAGTCCTCATGGGGTGGCTGAACACGCACCTGTTCGATCGCCCATGCTGGCCATTCGTCCATGTGGGCATCTTCCCACTCATCGATCCGCCTGCGGCACAGTGTTGACGTCGCCTGCTCGGTTCACGAATGCCACGTC
>NZ_CALMQR010000149.1:0-16137 GCF_937871995.1 uncultured Citricoccus sp.
GCCCTGAGCGCCGAACTGCGCGCGTCGCCCAACCTGGTCGTCGAGGTCGATGCGATGCCCGGGGGCTACGTGTGTTCGGCCGCGCTCAAGCAGCGGCTGACCTCACCGGACGTGGCCGCGGTGGTCTCCGGCAGGAAACCGTTGCGCAAGATCCTGGACAAGGACCAGCGTGCCTTCTTCCTCGAGCACGCCCCGGAGGGGGTGACGCTGGAGGACCTGTCCGTCCTGGGGCCGATCCTGGTGCTCAAGCTGAGCCTCCGCCCGGAGGGCACTCCCCAGAAGTTCGTCGCCGAGATGTGGACCTACCCGGACGGGACCCGCGTTGTGGAACTGTCGACGAAGTGCCCGCCCGCGGACGCCCTCGACGTCGCGCTGGACACGCGCGCCTTCCTGGAGCGCAAGGGGATCCCGCTCAGCGGGGAGCAGCGGACGAAGACCCGGACGGCCCTGGAGTTCTTCTCCCGGGAGCTCCAGGCCCTCGCCGCAGAAGGGCCGGGGCCCGACAGTCAATAAATGCGTCGTTCGGCCTGCCAAAAGCGAATACCGCATGCTTTCCGCGACAGGATCCGAAAAATTGACTACGATGACGTGATGGCGATCACCACACCGGCCCCTATCGACGACACCCCGCGCGCGGAGCTGCAGGCCGACGAACTCGACCCCGTCGTCCTCGGGCGCCGCCTGCGGCACCTGCGCAAGGAGGCCGGGCTGACCCTCGACCAGGCGGCGGAGGCGGTGGGGGCCACCGGCTCGCATCTGTCCCTGATCGAGAACGGCAAGCGCGAGCCCCGGCTGACCCTGCTCTCCCGGCTGGCCGCCCTCCACGGGAGCTCCGTGGAGGACCTGTTGGCCACGGAGGCGCCGAGCCGGCGGGCGGCCCTGGAGATCGCGGTCGAGAAGGCCCAGCGCACCGAGCACTACGCGAGCCTGGGGCTGCCGCAGATCAAGATCTCCCCGCGCACCCCCACCGAGGTCCTCGAGGTCATCGCCGGCCTGGAGGCCGAGCTGAACCGGCGGATGGAGGAGCAGGCCGCCACCCCGGAGGAGGCGCGCCGGGCCAACTCCGAGCTGCGCCAGGAGATGAAGGAGCGCAACAACCACTACCCCGAACTGGAGCGCCAGGCGCAGCAGCTGCTGGACGCCGTCGGGCACTCCGGGGGACCGCTGAGCCACCATGCCGCGGCCGACCTGGCCGAGCACCTGGGCTTCTCCGTTCGCTCCGTGTCCAACCTGCCGCACTCCACCCGCTCGGTGACGGACCTGAAGAACCGGCGGTTCTACCTCTCCCGCGCGCGGAACCCGGACCACGACCAGCGCTCGGTGCTGCTGCAGGCCATCGGCGCCTACGTGCTCGGCCACGGCGAGCCCGTGGACTACTCGGACTACCTGCGCCAGCGGGTCTACACCAACTACTTCGCCGCGGCACTGATGATGCCGCAGAAGGAGACGGTGAAGTTCCTCAAGAACGCCAAGGCGGAGAAGGACCTGGCCATCGAGGACGTCCGGGACGCCTTCGGCGTCTCCTACGAGTCCGCCGCCCACCGGTTCACCAACCTGGCCACCGAACACCTGGGCATCACCTGCCACTTCCAGAAGGTGCACGAGTCCGGGATCATCCACAAGGCCTACGAGAACGACGGCGTCTCCTTCCCCGCCGATCACACCGGCGCGATCGAGGGCCAGCAGGTCTGCCGGAACTGGACCTCGCGGGAGGTCTTCGGCGTGGCCGACCGGTTCCGTGCCTTCAACCAGTACACGGACACACCGGCCGGCACCTACTGGTGCACTGCCGTGGTGGAGGGCCACTCCTCCGGGTTCTACTCGTTGTCCATCGGGGTGCCCTTCGACGTGGCCCGCTGGTTCCGCGGCAAGGAGACCACCGCCCGCTCCGTCTCCCGCTGCCCGGACCCCTCCTGCTGCCGGCTGCCCTCGCCGGACCTGGAGGCCGAGTGGGGCGGGCACGCCTGGCCGGCCGCCCGCGCCAACGCCCACCTGCTCGCGGCGATGCCCTCCGGGGCGTTCCCCGGAGTGGACGAGGTGGAGGTCTTCGAGTTCCTGCGTGCCCAGGAGGGGTAGCCGACGGCCGGCCCGTGACCTGCCGTGACGCGAAGGGGAGAAGCCTAGGGCATCTGGGCGCACATGTCTCGCAGATGTGCGAAAATGGAGGACAGCCAATCTCACGGAACGCGTCCGGCCCGAGGGTGGGACCGGACTCCGGAGGAGTGGCCTTCGCCCTGAAGGAAAGAGACGTGTACATGCAGTTGATCCCCGGCAAGCTCGTTGTTCATCCCCACCACGGTCCGGCGACCATCACCAACACCTTCCAGCGCACCGTGAAGGGCGCGGAGGTGACCTACATCGAGCTGACGATCCGGAGCAACAACCTCGTGGTCTCCATCCCGGAGGCGAGGGTGGAGGAGATCGGCGTGCGCGAGGTCTACGACCGCGCCCACCTGCGCAGGCTGCTCGAGGTCGTCCAGGAGCCCACCGGCGTCGAGGAGAAGCAGTGGTCCCGCCGCATGAAGGCCAACCAGGAGAAGGTGGCCTCCGGCCTGCTCGAGCAGATCGCCGAGGTGGTGCGCGACCTGGGCCGCCGCCGCGACACCAAGGGCCTGTCCATGGCGGAGAAGGACATGTTCCGCAACGCCCAGGCCCCCCTCGTGGCCGAGGTCGCCCTGGCCCTGGAGATCACCGAGGACGAGGCCACCGAGGTCCTGGAGGCCGTGGCCAACGGCGCCTCCCTGGACGAGCTGGGCTTCGCCGAGAACACCGCGGACGCGGAGCCTGCCCTGGCCTGACGATCCGTTCGCCGGGGGAGGCGTTCTCGCCGCGGTGATACCGACCTTGACGGGGTCCGGCCTGACGGGCCGGGCCCCGTCGGTCGTCGGCAGGCTCAGCGCCGAGGGTGCGTCTCGTACATGCGCAGGGCCACGCCCAGCGCCGAGGTGGCGCTGATCGCCATGGCCACCCACACGGCCGCCCGCAGGTCCAGCAGGTCGGCCACGAGCCCGCCTCCCACGGCGCCCACCGCGTAGCCAAGGTCCCGCCAGACCCGGTACACCCCCACTGCGCGCCCCCGCCAGACCGGGTGGGCCACGTCCCCGACGGCGGCCAGCAGGGTCGGGTAGACCATCGCCGTCCCCAGTCCCAGCAGCACGGAGCCCGCGGCCCAGCCGGTGAACCCGGAGCCCAGGGCGACGACCCCCAGGGCTATGGACTGCACGGCCATCCCGGCGGTGATGAGGTGCTTGCGCCCGATCCGGTCGGACAGGGCGCCCGTGACGAGCTGGCCCGCCCCCCACACCCCGGGATACAGGGCCATCAGCACCCCGACCTGCGCCAGCGGCAGGCCCGAGCCGGCGAACAGCAGGGGGAACACGCCCCAGGACAGGCCGAAATTGAGATTGTTGACGAGCCCGGCCTGGCTGGCCGAGGACAGGGCCGGGTCCAGCAGGCTCGTCTGCATCGCGATCTGCCGGTCGGTCAGCGAACCGTGCAGGTGATCGTGGTGACCGTGGGAATGCGGGGCGTGCCCCGCCGCCTCGAGGTAGGCGTGGCCACGGGTCTCCCGGACGAAGAATCCCGTCAGGACCAGGGCGAGGGCCGCGTAGGCCAGGCCCAGCAGGAACGGGGCCGGGCGCAGTCCGACGGTCCCGGCGAGCCACCCGGCGAGCAGCGAGGTCACGGCCACGGCACCGTAACCGGCCGCCTCGTTCAGTCCCATCGCCAGGCCCCGCCGTTCAGGTCCCACGAGATCGATCTTCATCACCACGGTGGTCGACCAGGTCAGTCCCTGGCTGATGCCGAGCAGCACGTTGGCCGCGACGATCCACCACCAGTCCGGTGCCCAGATCAGCAGCAGTGGGACGGGCACCGCCAGGAGCCAGCCGCCCAGCAGGACGGGCTTGCGCCCGTAGCGGTCCGAGAGCGTGCCGGCGAACCAGTTGGCGGCGGCCTTGCTCAGGCCGAAGGCGGCCACGTAGGCGAAGATGAACGTGTAGCCGGACAGGCCGAACTCGGCCTCAGCGAGCAGGGGCAGTACCGTCTGCTGCTGGCCCACCATGCCGCCCACGAGGGCGTTGACCGCCACGAGCAGGGCGAACTGGGCGGCATTCTCTCGCAGGCCGAGCCGCACGGTGGCGGGGGGAGAGGGAGCGCGGGACATGGGGATCCTCGGAAGGGTCGGGGAGGCCGCGGCCGACCGGCCGGGGCACTATTCGGGCAAAACGTGGAATAGATGGACTACAGTATTCCATAGATCATTGGAGGACTAGATGGGTGACCGCGTGAAGAAGTCCGCGCTGTTCGACGAGCTGGCGCGCGTGGGCAAGGCACTGGCTAACGGCCGGCGGCTGGAACTGCTGGATCTGCTGGCCCAGGGCGAGCGCAGCGTGGAACACCTGGCGACCGCGGCCGGGCTGGGGCTGAGCACCGCCTCCGCCCACCTGCAGGTCCTGAGGCAGGCCGGACTGGTCACCACGCGGCGGGAGGGCACCCGCATCCACTACGGACTCGCAGGCCAGGACGTGGCCGCCCTGTACGAGCGGTTGCGCGCCGTGGCGGGGGAGCGGACCGCCGGTGTGGAACGTGCCCGCGTCGAGTACCTGGGCCCGGACAGCGAGGGACCCGAGGGCGCCCGGGCGGTGGGCCGCGAGGAGCTGCTCAGCCGATGGGCGACCGGGGAGGTGACGGTGGTGGACGTGCGCCCGGCCGAGGAGTATTCGGCCGCGCACATCCCCGGAGCGGTCTCGATGCCCCTGGACGAACTCCGCGACCGGCTCGGGGAACTGCCGGCCGACGTCGAGGTGGTGGCCTACTGCCGGGGTGCCTATTGCGTGTTCGCCTACGAGGCCGTGGCCCTCCTGCGGGCCTCCGGCAGGACCGCGTCCCGCCTGCAGGACGGCATGCTCGAATGGCGCCTGGCCGGACTGCCGGTCGAGCAGGGCCGCGCCGCGTAGGAAGGCCCCGGCCCCTCGCACGGGGAACCGGGGCCTCCTGCCGGCGGGCCGCTCAGCGGGCCCGGCGGTGGATGGACTTGTAGCTCAGGTAGGCGCTGAGCCCCTCGAGCCCGTACTCCACGCCCATGCCGGAGTCATGCCGGCCCCCGAACGGCGCGGAGTGGTTGGACCCGAAGAAGTTGATCCCCACGGACCCGGAGTCCACCCGGCGGGCCACCTCCAGGGCCCGCTCCTCGTCGGCGCCGAACACGATCCCGCCGAGGCCGAACTCGGTGTTGTTGGCCAGCTCGACGGCCTCGTCGGCGGACCAGTCACCGGAACCGCCGGCGTCGTCGTACCTCAGCACCGAGATCACGGGACCGAAGATCTCCTCCCGCGAGATCCGCATGTCCGCGGTGACGTCCGCGAACACCGTGGGCTGGACGAACACGCCCTCCTCCAGCCCGGCCCCGAGCGATCCGCCCGGCACCGCGGCACCGCCGGTCACCGCGCGGGCACCCTCGGCGTGGGCGGAGTCCACGTACTCCATGACCGTCTCGTACTGCGAGCGGGTGGCCACCGGCCCGAACACCGTGGCCTCGTCCAGGGGATCCCCCTGACGGCCCGCCGCGATCGTCTCGCCGACCATCCGCACGACCTCCTCGTACCGGGAGGCCGGGGCGATGATGCGGGTGGAGATGTAGCAGGTCTGGCCGGTGTTGCGCATGCAGGAGCGCACCAGCACGGCGGACATGGCGTCCAGGTCGGCGTCCGGCAGCACGATCGCCGAGGACTTCCCGCCCAGTTCCAGGGTCACCGGGCGGAGCAGCTCGCCGCACGCCGCGGCGATCTTCCGGCCCACCGGGGTGGACCCGGTGAACGCGACCTTGTCCACGCCCGGGTGGCGCACCAGGGCGTCCCCGAACCGTCCCGGACCGGTCAGCAGGTTCACGACGCCGGCCGGCACCCCTGCGGCCTGCACCGCGTCGATGACGAAGCGCAGGGAAAGCGGCGTGGGGGAGGCCGGCTTGATGACCACGGTGCAGCCGGCCAGCAGGGCCGGAGCCAGCTTGATGACCACCAGGTTGATGGGGAAGTTCCACGGGGCGATCAGCGCGCACACCCCCACCGGGTCCTTGTCCACCACGGACTCCGCGCCGCCGGCGGGGAAGGGCCGGACGTCGTCGTGGTCCAGCCAGTCCGCGAGGGTGGCGAAATAGCGGAAGATGCCCGCCGCGTTGGCCGCGGCGCCGCGGGTCTCGGAGATCGGCGAGCCGTTCTCCCGGGTGTTGGTCAGGGCCAGCGGCTCGGCGCGGGCCTCGATCTCCTCCGCGATCCGCACCAGGTACCGCGCGCGCTCGGCGGCGCTCAGCGCCCCCCAGCCGGACAGCGCCGCCCGGGCGGACCCGACGGCGGCGTCCAGCTCCGCGCCGGTGGCCGCCGGGACCGAGCCCCAGACCTCACCGGTCGCCGGGTCGGTGACCGGGGTGCGCTCCGGGGCGGCGGCGGGGACGTAGGCGCCGTTGATGAAGAAGTCGTCCACGTGCGTGTACGGCAACTCCAGGGCGGCGCGGCGGGCCTTGGCGTCGGTCGCGGCGCGGGGACGGGCGGGGACGTCGGCAGTCGTGCTCATCGCAGCACCTCCGTGCGCAGCAGGCCGCGGGTGCGGGCCAGGTCGGTGCTGGCCATCTGCACGGCCGCCCCGGTGATCAGTTCGGGCAGGATCTCCCGGTCGAGCCGGTCGGTGTAGGTGGCCGGGTTCATCCCGAACCACGAGGAGGACACGCACACCCCGGTGATGTCGAAGCGCCACAACCGGTCGGCGTCGCGCACCAGCGCGTCCTCGAGGGAGAAGGCGACCTGGCGGGTGTCATGGCCGTCGATGATCTCGCAGACCCGATCCACGAACTCCGCGCCGTAGCCGAGCCCGGGCAGGACGCGGCGGGCCACGTCACAGCCCCTGGCCTCGTGCTCGTAGCGGATGGCGGCCTTGCGCCAGTCCCCCTGGAAGCCCTCGGAGATGATCCGGGACTCGTCCACGTGGGCCCAGCCGGTGTCGTGCAGGATGATCGTGGCCAGCACGAGCTCGCGGTCGGCCTGCGGGTAGGCGTCGCACAGCCGCTGGGCGTAGGCGGTGGAGGTCGGCAGGTGGATGTCGTTGGACCGGGTCCGGGACTCCGGTTCGATCGCCGCCCACAGCGCCTCCAGGCCCATGGCCGGGGAGGTGGAGATGGGGGCCGTGTCCACCGGGCCGATGGCGGGGATGGGGCGCTCGGGGTAGGCCTCGGTGAAGGCCACGGCGCGCGGGTCCCGGGCGTGCTGGCCGGGATCGGCCGCCTCCCAGGCGGGGTGGTCCTGCCGGGACTGGCCGGCCCGCGCCGCCTGCTGGTCGGTGGGGTTCATGCGGAGACCTCCTGGACGTGCCGGTCCACCACGAGGGACTTGAGCGGGACGGCGGGGTCCGCGGCGGCCCCGGCGGGGATGTTCTGTCCCTTGCCGAGGGCGTTGCGCACGGCCATGAAGTCCAGCGGGGCGTTGACGCAGTCCGCGGCGATGACCTGGCCGTCGCGGTAGTACAGCACCGAGAACTTGCCCTTGGCGTCGTCCCGCCGCACCACGGTGGAGTCGTAGCCGAGGGTGAGCCCGGCGATCTGCAGCTTCAGGTCGGCCTGGTTGGACCAGAACCACGGGATGCCCGCGTACTCCTCCCGGCGCCCGGTGAGGGAGTAGGCGGCGATCTTGGCGTGCTCGATCGCGTTGTTCACGCTCTCCAGCCGGATCCGCTCGCCTTCGGGGGCGCCGGGCAGCGGATTCGGCATGTTGGCCACGTCCCCGACGGCCACAGTGGTCCCGTCCGAGGCGACCGCGTGGCGGTCCACCACGATCCCGTTGTCCACCGCCAGGCCCATCTGCTCGGCCAGTTCGGTGTTCGGGACGACGCCGATGCCCACGAGCACCAGCTGGGCGTCCACCACGGTGCCGTCCTCCAGCTCCACGCCGGCGACCCTCCCGGCGCGCTCGCCGGTGCCCTCCACGAAACGCGTCATGCGGGCGCCTAGCCGGATGTCGATGCCGCGGCCCCGGTGGGCCTGCAGGAAGTACTCGGAGGTGTCCTCGCCCACGGCCCGGCCGACCAGGCGGGGGCCGTACTCCATCACGGTGACGTTCTTGCCCATGCCGTGCAGGGAACAGGCCGCCTCCAGCCCGATGAACCCGCCACCGACCACCACGGCGTCCTGGACGTCGCCCAGCCGGGCCTTGAGCTCCAGGGCGTCGTCGGCGCTGCGCAGGTAGACCACGCCGTCCAGCTCCGCGCCCTCGATCTCCAGTCGCCGCGCCCGGGCGCCGACGGCCAGGGCGAGGCGGCGGAACGGATAGCGGGTGCCGTCGGCGGCGACGGCCACGCCGGAACCGTCCTGGGTACCGTCTGCAGCGGTGTTCTTCTCGATCCGCTCGATCCGGGCGCCCTTGACGAGCTCGATGCCGTGCTCGTCCCAGTACTCCTGGGACCGGAAGATCAGGTTCTCCTTGTCGACCTTGTCCTGCAGGAACTCCTTGGACAGGGCGGGGCGCTGGTAGGGGCGGTGGTCCTCCTCGCCCAGCAGGGTGATGTGCTCGTCGAAGCCAGTGCCGCGCAGGGAGATGGCCAGCTGGACGCCGGCCTGGCTGGCGCCGATGATCAGCAGGCCCGTCTCGGCCCGCTCGGTGGTGGGGGTGTTCATGGGAACTCCTGGATCGGGTCCCGGCGCGGTGCCGGGGCGCTCGGTCAGACCTGGGTCTCGGGGGTGGTCACGTGCAGGTCCATGCCCTCGGTGACCTTGATTTGGCAGGACAGCCGCGAGTTGTCCCGGCGGTCCTCGGTGGTGCCGTAGAGCATCTCGTCCTCCATCTCGCTCATCCCGGGCAACTGCTCCAGCTCGTCCTCCCGGACGAAGACGTGGCACGTCGCGCAGGACAGGGAGCCGCCGCACTCGGCGACGATGCCCGGCACGCCGTTGCGCACGGCGGTCTCCATGACGGAGTCGCCCACGTTGGCGTTGATGTCGATGGTCGAGCCTGCGGCGTCGGTGTAGTGGATGGTCGGCATGATTCCTCCTAGATGAACTGGCGGCCGCCGTCGACGACCATGGTCTGGCCGGTGATGTACCCGGCCTCGGGCGAGGCCAGGAACAGGGCGGCGCCCACGATGTCCTCGGGCCGGGAGGCCCGCTTGATGGACCCGCGGTCCACCCCGTAGGTCTCGGCGTCCTCCATCAGCCCGTAGCTGGCCTCGGTCAGGGTGAAGCCGGGGGCGATGGCGTTGACGGTGATCTCCCGGGCGCCGAGCTCCTTGGCGAGGACCCGGGTCAGGGCCACCACGCCGCCCTTGGAGGCCACGTAGTGGGCCCAGTGGGCGGAGCCGGAGTAGACGGTGGCGCTGGAGAGGTTCACCACGCGGGCACCGGTGGACAGGTACGGGCTCACGGCCCGGGTCATCATCCACGGCCCCTTGAGGTTCACCCCCATCACCAGGTCCCACTCCGCGGGGTCGATCTCCTCGAAGGGCGAGCGGGTGACGGTCGCGTAGATGGCCGCGTTGTTGACCACGACGTCGATGCTCCCGTCCCCGAACTGCGCCACCTGCCGCGCCAGGGAGGTCACGGAGTCCAGGTCCGTGACGTCCACCTGGAAGGCGGCCGCCGTGGCCCCCGACTCCTCCAGGGACCGCACGGTGGCGGTGGCGCCGTCGAGGTTGATGTCGGCGACGGCGACCCGGTCACCCCGGGCGGCGAAGCCCTCGGCGAACGCCCGGCCCAGGCCCCCGGCGGCACCGGTGACGAGCACCGTGCGCGGCCGGCCGGCCGGCGTCGGGGACTGCGGGGCCTTCGGCTGGGACTCGGGACGGACCTCAGACATGGGCCGGCTCTCCCTCGGCCGCCGTCTCGGGGGTGCCGTGCGGGTGCTGGTGGCTGTGGGCGCCGGGGCCGGCGACCTGCGGGGCGGCGTTGGGGCCGTCCAGGATGGTCACGGTGCCCTTGGTGCCGTCCACACGCAACCGCTGGCCGGTGACGATGGAGGTCGAGGCGCTGCCGGTGCCGGTGACGGCGGGCAGGGCGTACTCGCGGCAGACGATCGCGGCGTGGCTCATCATCCCGCCGATGTCCGTGACGGTGGCCTTGATCTTGCCGAAGACCGGTCCCCAGGACGGGGCCGTGACCGGGGCGACCAGGATCTCGTCCTGCTGGATCTGGGCCAGGTCGTCGGAGTCCATGATCACGCGGGCCACGCCCTCCACCACGCCGGGGGAGGCGGCCATGCCCTTGAGCACGCCCTCGGTGCCCTCCTCCCCGGCGCCGAGCCAGGACTCGACCTGCTCGGTGGTGATGCCCCACAGCATGCGGGTGAACGGCTCGGTGATCGAGGCCGGCGGGGTGTTCAGGGCGGCGGCCGGGCGGGCGGTCTTCAGGGCCGCGACCAGGGCCGTGCGCTCGGCGATGATCTCGGGCCAGTAGTCCGGGCCGACCGGGCCGGAGGGGGCGCCGACGCCCCAGCCGGTGGCCAGGTCGAAGAGCACGTCCCGGACCTCGTTGCGGCGCAGGTACAGCAGGTCGTCCTCGTGCTCCCAGAAGCCGTAGCCGTGCAGGGTGCGGGAGAGCTCGCGGACCTTGCGCCAGAACACGCCCATGGTCCAGTGCTCGATGTAGAAGTTGTGGTTCTCCACGTAGGGGTAGGCGGTCGCGGCCAGGGAGCGCTTGGCGTCGAAGGCGGCCAGCTGGTCGCCGTCGAGCAGCTCACGGTACTCCTCGACGATCCGGTCCTTCTCCGCGACGAGTTCGGCGGTGGGGCGCATGATCGTCTGGCCCTCGTCCAGGCGGCGGATGTAGTCCGCGATGTAGCCCAGCGGGATGTCCAGGTGCTCGTTCCAGTACTTGTCGTGCCCGTAGAAGCCGTTGCCCACGGTGAAGTTGAACCACGGGTCCTGGGCCTCGGCCCAGCGGTCCAGCCACCGCTGCCCGCCGTCCGCGGCGCCGATGGCACCGAGGGTGGCCTCGACGTCGTCGGGGCGGGCGAAGTGGGACTGCAGGCCGAGCTCGACGGCCAGGGTGGCCAGCGCCTTGAGCTCGTCGTCCGGACGGAACAGCTCCATGTCCACGCCCTGGACCATGGTCGCGATGGACTGGTCCGGGATGTCCGGAAAGACCTCCTTGCAGTAGTTGAAGAAGTCCAGGTAGGCGATGTAGCCCAGGTTCAGGAACTCGAAGTGGTACTGCCAGTTCTGGTACGCCAGCTGGATCAGCCGGTCGTAATTCTCCAGCAGCACCTCGGTGCCGTCCTTGGCCGTGCCGGAGGTGATGTCCTCCATGGAGACCATGTCCGGCAGGGGCTTGAACTCGAGGGTCTCCATCTCGTCGATGGTCCCGCGGACCTTCCTCTTCCACTGCTCCAGCAGGGTGTCCCAGTTCTGGAAGTAGTGGCCCACGCGGGCCTGGAACTCGGGCACGCGCGCGGCGATCTCCTGTTCCGGCACCGGGATGGGGGACATGTACAGGTAACCCAGGTGCACGCGGAATTCGATGCCATTGGCGTTGGGGATCATCAGGTGCCGGGCGTTGTACTGGCCCAGGCACTTGACCGCGAACTCCCCGCCGATCGTCTCGAAGGGCTTGAACACGGTGGGCCAGTGCTGGGAGTCGCAGAACCAGAACTTGGCGTCGTCCTCGTCCTTCCGCTTCTCCTGGAAGGTCAGGTAATAGGGGTAGAGCTTCTCCCAGCCCTCGGCGCCGGCGGGAACCGGCAACTCGGAGGGCTTCGGGAAGGACTTCTTGGCAGTCATGGGTCTCTCCAACGTGGGATACCCGGAAGGATCCGGGGCGGGTCGTCAGGTGGGTGGTTACTTGCCGATGCCGGTGAGCGAGGAGGTGATCGAGCTCAGGTCGAAGCCACCGGGGGCCGCGGGCGTGGCCGGGGTCGGCTGGGCCGCGGCCTGGCCGGCGGTGCCCTTGCCGTTGGAGTGCACGGTCTCCGGGCGGGACTGCAGCAGCAACAGGTTCTCCCCGTCCGGCAGGTCCGCGTCCAGGGCCCACTCGATGTCCTGCGGGCACTTGTAGTGCTTCTCGGCGCGCTTGGCCATCCGGGCGACGGCGGTCAGCTCGGCGTCCGTGAGGCAGCGGATGTCCGCGCGCTCGGCGGGGACCTCGCGCTCCACCAGGGACTGGGAGACCGGGTCCGGGACCAGTTCGGCGTGCTTGTCGCCCACGTGCTCGGCGACGACCTGCAGGGTGATCTTGTCCATGAGGATGTTGTCCGGGGTGACCTGGCCGGAGACCACCATCTCCCCGACGCCCCAGGAGGCGTCGATGGTGAGCTTGGACCGGTCTCCGTTGGCGGGGTTCATGGTGATGGCCACCCCGGCCACCCGAGCGTTGACCATCTTCTGCACCACCACGGCCATGGACAGTCCCTCGTTGGGGATGTCGTTCTTCAGCCGGTAGATGATGGCGCGGGAGGTGTACAGCGAGGCCCAGCACTTGCGGATGTGCTCCGTGACCGCCTCCCGGCCCGTCAGCCACAGGTAGGTGTCCTGCTGGCCGGCGAAGGAGGCGTCCGGCAGGTCCTCGGCCGTGGCGGAGGACCGGACGGCCACCGGGACCTCACCGCCGCAGGCCTCCATCAGCGTGGCGTAGGCCTCGACGACGGCCGCACGGGCGGACTCGGGCACCGGCCGGCTGCACAGGTCCTCGCGGATGGCCGCCGAGACCCGGTCGACCTCGGCGACGTCCTCGGCGTCCAGGCCCTCCAGCAGGGTATGGACGTGCTCGGTGATGCCGGCCTCGTGGACGAAGGCGTCGAACGAGGCCGTGGTGACCACGAACCCGGGAGGGACCGGCATGCCGGCCGCCGTCATGGAGACCAGCGAGGCACCCTTGCCGCCGAGGGTCTCGAGGGCGGGCTCGCGGCCGTCGTCGAACGACTGGATGTAGGGGTTGAGCGTCATGATGGAGTCCTGGTCGGTCAGGCGGCCCAGGTGACCGGGACGGCCACCGGGACGCGGAAGGAGAGGTTCTCGCGGAATTCGATGTCAGGGCTGCCGGCACCGTCGGCGGCACCGGGATCGTCCAGGCGCAGGCCCGGCAGCAGCTTCACGGCCTCCTCGAGGCAGATCTTGGCCTGCAGCTTGGCGAGCATGTTGCCCAGGCAGTAGTGGATGCCGAAACCGAAGGACAGGTGCTCGCGGGCGTTGGACCGCGTGATGTCGAAGTCCTCGCCGTGCTCGAACCGGGACTCATCCCGGTTGGCCGAGCCCATCAGCAGCAGCAGGCCGTCGCCCTTCTTCACCTGCACCCCGCCCACCTCGGCGTCGGCGAGGGCCTTGCGGCGCCAGCCGACGATCGAGCCGGAGTAGCGCAGCACCTCGTCGATGGCCGCGGGGATCTTCTTCGGGTCCTCGACGAGGGCCTCCCACTGCTCACGGTGCGCCAGCAGCACGCGGAAGCAGTTGGAGATCAGGGTCGTGGTGGTCTCGTGGCCGGCGAAGAGCATGGAGTAGAGCAGCGAGGCGATCTCGTGGTCGGAGATCTCGCCGCCCTCCTGCTGGGTCCGCACCAGGTCCGCGGTGAGGTTGTCCCCGCCGTGGGCGTGTGCCTCGGCCACGAGACGCTGGCACTCCTGCCAGTACTCGACCAGGTTGTGGGCGTGCGGCACCTGCTCCTCGTCCGTCAGGTCCCCCCAGGTCATGGCGGCCCGGGAGTCGCTCCACCGCTTGTAGGTGTCGATCTTGGACACGTCCGCGCCGATCAGCGTCAGGATGGTGATGGTGGGGATCTCGTAGGCCAGGTCCTGCACCATCTCACCGGTGCGGTCCTGGCGGGCGGCGACGGCCTCGAGGCGGGAGACCACGTTGGCGCGGATGTCCGGCTCCAGGGCCTTGTAACGGCGCGGGGTGAACGCCTTCTGGGCGATGGCCCGGATGCGGGTGTGCTCCGGGGGGACGCGGGCGGACAGGCCGGAGTAGGCCGTGAAGCCGCCGTCCTTCATGATCTGGGTGGCCAGCGGGCCGCGCTCGCGGACCGGGGCCTGGGCGTTCTCGGAGGAGAAGGTCTCCCAGTCGTCGAAGACCGCCTTGATGTCGTCGTAGCGGGAGACCACCCAGTAGCCGATCCGCTCGTCGAACATCACCGGCTCCTCCGAGCGCAGCGCCGCGTAGGAGGGGAAGGGGTCCTTCATCTGGAACGGCTGGTAACCGTGGTGGTCGGTGGGCGTCGCTGCGTCGGCGTCCTGCGCGCCCGGTCCGCCGTGACCGAACGGGCACTGCCCCGCCGGTGCTGCGGTGGTTGACTCGGTGGTCATCTCATCTCCTGTCCGTGGCCTCCGGTGGTGGCCCGTCGGTCTGGCCGCGTGCTGTCGAGTTGGCGGCTGCCGCGTGACGGGTGATCCGCATCACGCGACGAGCCTGACTCCATGGTTGCGCGTCGCGATGTGACGCGGGTCATGGTCGTTCCACTGGGTGGAAACGACTTCGCGTGCGCCGGATCCGGCCTGTGGGGAGGCCGAGGCGTGACGGAGCGGGGGAAGGCGGCGTGGGGAAAGGGCCGGGCGGGAGCGGGCCCGGTGGGAGCGGGCCCGCGGATCGCGCCGGTGGAGCGGGCCGGTCGTGCGGGCCGGTGGAGCGGGCCGGTCGTGCGGGCCGGCGGGTCCGGGGTCCTCAGTCGCGGTGGGCGAGGTGGTGGGACTCGAGCAGGGTCTCCAGGGGGATGTGGGCCGTGGCCCGCTCGATCCGTGCACTGACCGCGCGCAGGGCCGGCAGGTGTTTCTCCATCGTGGCCGACTGCTCCGAGGGGATGACCAGGCCCAGGGCCGCGCCGATCCGGCCGGTGTGGAAGACCGGCACGGCGATCGAGCAGGCGCCCACGCGGATCTCCTCCAGCGTCTGGGCGAAGCCCTGTTCCCGGACCTGGGCGATCTCTGCGGCCAGGCGCCCGGGGTGGACGATGGTCCGGGGGGTCGTGGCCTCCAGGTCCAGGTTGAGGTAGGCCTCGAGCACCCAGGGCTCCTCATAGGCCAGCAGGACCTTGCCGACCGCGGTGGAGTGCATCGGCAGCCGGCCGCCCACGCGGGAGGCGCGGGGCACGCGCTTGGTGCCGTAGACGCGGTCGATGTAGAGCACCTCGCTGCCGTCCCGGATGGCGAGCTGGGAGGTCTCCCCGGTGAGCGAGTAGAGGTCCTGGATGAAGGGGCGGGCGGTCTCTCGCAGCTGGCGCCCCACGTTCTGGGCCAGTTCCCAGATGCGCAGCCCCAGCTGGTAGCGGCCCTGGGGGGTCCGGGAGAGGAACCCCCAGTCGGTGAGCTCACCCACCAGGCGGTGGGCAGTGCTCACGGGCACGTCCGCGAGCGCCGCGATCTCCGTCAGCGCCAGGGAGCGGCGCTCCTTCTCGAAGGCGGTCAGGACGGACAGGACCTTGTCCGTGACGGTGCGGCCGGGGTCGCGATTGCCTCCGGCCATCAGCGGGAGTCCCCGGCGTGCTGGATGCCGCAAGTCATGCCCATGATCCTACGTCGCCGTCATCCCCGGGGCGCCGAGCACCCCGGGCCCCGGACGGCCCCCGTCCTCGTCCTGCCGGTTGGCCGTCCGGCGGCCGTCAGAGCCCGTAGTACCGGAAGGCCGCGGCATACTCGGTGCCGGCCGCCGCACCGCCCGCGCGCAGGATCTCCGGGATCATCTCCTCGGGCCTCGGGTGGTCCGCCACGTGCCGCAGGTACGCCTCGTGGCTGTTCAGGGAGGCGACGGCGGCCCGCACGGCCTCCTCGTCCACGGTCACCGCGTGCGTCGGCTGGGCGGGGTTGGCCACCAGTAGCCCGCCGGCGTGCCAGGCGGCCAGGCCCTCGTCCTCGGCCAGCTCGCGGAACACCCAGGGGTTCGCCGCGTCCCGGACGCCGTCCACCACGGCCAGCCCGGCGGCCCGGTGGTCGGCCTGGTTGAACCCGCCGTAGGCCTCGACGTCGAAGTTCGCGGTCACCACCGCGTCGGGCCGCACCTGGCGAACCACCCGGGCGACGTCCCGGCGCAGGGCCAGTCCGTACTCCAGCATCCCGTCCGGATGGCCCAGGATCCGCAGGTCCGTCACACCCACCGCCGCGCAGGCTTTGCGCTGTTCGATGGCCCGCAGTGGCGCGACGACCTCCGGCGGCTCGGCCATCCCCGCCTCCCCGGCGGTGAGCAGCA
>NZ_CALMQR010000150.1:0-2630 GCF_937871995.1 uncultured Citricoccus sp.
CGGCCGGCCCGCCCCGGGGGCCGAGGGCATCAAGGGCTCGACCAACGCCCACTGCACGTCGGTCAGGACCTCAGTGCGTCTCACTCGTCCAGCACGTCAACGCGACCAGCCACCCATTAAGAGACACGCCCCAGTGCCCTGGCACGGTTTGGTCTTCGGCTTCGGGCGGACGCACGGAGATTATCCTCATCTCGTCGACGAAACAGGGCGCGCGCTGGTCGGGCCTTTGGTGCGGTTTGCGTCGGTTCGGCCGGTGCGTAGGGCCGCCGCGACCTCGCGTCTGAGGCCACCGTGCGCTTGGACGTATTCCGTCCAATCGATCGTCTCTGGGCTCACTTGGGACTGCTGCACCGATAGGTGACAGGGTGGGTCAGGCTGCCTGGGCTGCGCCGAGGCCTCATCGGTTGCTAGGGGTTGTACCTGATCCCGGTGCCGCGCCCTTCCTTCTTCCTTAGCGGTCGCTGGGTTGTTAGATTATGAGGCTCGTGTGCGGTGGTGTCGAAGGTCAACGTTGGTCGTTGAGGATCTCGTCCGCGTTCTCGAAGGCCCACGCGACCAGGGGCAATAGGAGCGCGCTCAGCTCATGTCCACGTGCGGTGAGGCTGTAGTCGACCCTCGGCGGGATGATGGGCTGGGCCGTCCGCTGGACCAGGCCATCGCGTTCAAGGGTCTTGAGGGTCTGAGCCAGCATCTTCTCGCTGATGCCCTCCGCGCGCCGCCGCAACTCGCTCCAGCGCTGCTCACCCTCGGACAGGGCCACCAGGATCAGCACACCCCACTTGCTGGTGATGTGATCCAGGACGGTGCGGCTGGGGCACCCGGCCGGGAAAACGCCGTCGGCAAGGTGGGCCGGAAGGGGTGCTGCCTGGGCACCGGATGCGGGGTCACTAACTCTCATGTCAGTACCTTACTTGGAAGTGCGTACTCTCTTTTCGGAAGTAATCGGAAAGTGGGGCGGTTATGCCTTCCGTCAAGGACCCCATGGAAGGACATCATGAGCATCGTTATCACCGGAGCTACCGGGCAGCTCGGCCGCCAGGTCGTGGAGGCACTGCTGGAGCGCAACGTTCCGCCGCAGGAGATTGTGGCCGCGGGGCGTGCAGTCGACAAGATCGCGGGTCTGGCACTGCGCGGTGTCCACGTGAGGAAGCTGGACTACACCGACGCGTCCTCCGTAGGGACGGCCTTGAAGGGGGCCAGCAAAGTCCTCCTGGTCTCCGGTTCCGAGGTGGGCCAGCGGGTGGAGCAGCACCGTACCGTGATCGAGGCCGCTCAGCGCGAGGGGGTCCAGCTGGTCGCCTACACGAGCATCGCCAACGCGGACGCCAGCGGGATGAAGCTGGCCGTCGAGCACCAAGCCACCGAGACCCTCCTGGAGCAGTCCGGCGTTCCCTTCGTCGTGTTGCGCAACAGCTGGTATCTGGAGAACTACACCGACCAATTGCCGGGCACGCTCGCTCAGGGTGCCCTCGCCGGCAGTGCTGGCAATGGTCGTGTGAGCGCCGCCTCCCGCGCAGACTATGCCCAGGCGGCCGCCGCGGTGCTGCTGGCCGACGACCAGGCCGGCAGGATCTATGAGCTCGGCGGTGACAAACCGTTCACCATGGCCGAGCTTGCGGCAGAGATCAGCGCCGCGGCCGGCAAGCACATCTCCTACCAGGACCTGCCGCCGCGCGAATACGCCGGAATGCTCGCCAGCGTCGGAGTGCCCGAGGGGGGCGCGGAGATCCTCGCAGATTCTGATCTGGGAATAGCCCGCGGAGACCTCCTGGTGACCTCTGGAGACCTGAGCAGGCTTATCGGACGCCCGGCCACGTCCATGGCTGAGGCTGTTCGTTCGGCTGTCGCCTCAATCTAGCCTCTCGGTAGAACATGCAGGAGTGGGTAGTTCTGCTTGTCCAGCTTTCCAGCCGGGCAAGCAGAACTACCTACCGACCTCGCCCCTGCCGGCAAACCCCACACTGGCGTCCGATGGTGACATCTGCCGAGGAGTGTCCAACCGGGTATACCCTCTTACACACCCTCGGGGCAGACGGAAGTATGCTGTCAGAGTGGGTCCTAAACCGGGCCTTGGACACATTCGTGAGGGCAGGCCTTAAAGATGGTTGGACAAGTCGTCGGTTACGTCCGGGTGAGTTCGGCCGACCAGAACCCCGACCGGCAATTGGAGGCCATCGGGGAGTGCACCAAGGTCTTCACCGACAAGATCAGCGGCAAGTCCCGCGCCAAGCGAACCGGTCTGGCCAAGCTGATGGATTACATCCGGGACGGCGACACCGTGCGGGTGGCCTCCATGGACCGGTTGGGTCGGAGTACCCGAGACCTGTTCAACCTCGTGGATGAGATTGTCGCCAAGGGCGCATCCGTGGAGTTCATCAAGGAACGCATCACCGTGGACAAGAACGGGTCCTCCCCGATCGATGCGCTGATGCTCGGGGTCATGGCGTCTTTCGCTGAGTTCGAGCGCAATCTGATCCGGGAACGCCAGGCCGAGGGCATCGCGCTGGCCAAGGCCAAGGGCAAGTACGTGCAGGCCCCCAAGCTCAGCGCAGACGACGTGGAACAGGCTCAGGCAATGATCGACCTGGGCCTGCCCAAAACGGAGGTCGCCGAGCGTCTGGGAGTGTCCC
>NZ_CALMQR010000151.1:0-2353 GCF_937871995.1 uncultured Citricoccus sp.
AGCAACGCCTCACAGCGTCACAGATCAGATGTCACCTATTCGTGCAGCAGTCCCAGGGTTCCTGATGTTCGCCTGGATGGATCGCGGTGCTCGTTCAGCCGATCCAAGTGCAGGGTCATCAGTCAGGATCCTAAGACGCTGGCGTAGTGGGGTTGCCAGTGATCGGTGTAGGTATGGGCGCCACCGGGCGTGGTGACGGTCAGCGTCTGGACATCGTCGTCGTGGTGAGCCATGCGCAGGGCCATGTTCCCGGCGACGTATTCCAGGGTGAAGACCTGTTCGGGGTCATACGGCCCGCCGCCCCACGCCTCGGGGGTGATGGTTACCAGCAGATCTCCGGGGGTGGGGGACTCGACGGCGGAGACGTAGGCGAACGGCTCGAACGGGGCGCAGGCCCGCAGCCCTGCCGGGGTGCTGGCGTCCCCGCATTCCCCCGAGTACGTCTCACCGGTCGTTTCCAGGAACTGGTCGTACTTCTCACCGGCCCAGATGCCGCTGACCATCGGATCCACGTTGCCCTGAGGCCTGAGCGCGGGAACCGTCGCCGTAGCGGTGGCCACCGGGCTGCTGGAATGCGTGGTGTTCGCCCCGCTGGGGTCGGGTGCAGTGTTCGCCGTACACCCGGTCAGGACAGCCGCCGAGCACGCCAGGCCCGCGACCCCACGGATAGTTGATTTCATCAGGACCCCCTCTGACCTCTGATGACAGTGTCGAGGCTACGGGATCGGCGGAAAACTGAGGAAACGGTTCCATGGGTTTGGCGGACACCTTTCAGTTACTTCAGTCCGTTGGGTCTGCCCCTATAAACTGGTAGAGGGACGTGTTGAGATGAGACGAGTGGCTGGTCAAGGTCATCGACCAAATTGGCTCAGTGTTTGTGCCGGCGGATTTCCGAGTGCGCGGTCCTCGGCGCGCAACAGGCCAATGGCATCGTCATCCAGGAACGCGGGAACGCGGGAACCCGGCCCGGCAGCGCCTCCGTGCGCCACACCGTGCGCGGAAATCTCGCATTAGACGAGAGTTCCCGTCGCGGGCTTGCAGGGTCGCACTAGCTCCTGCGATTCGCTCCGCCGCTGTGAGCGACATAGGGCTGCGTGCTGACATGGGCGGACCCTGGAATGACAGACGGAGACGAGTCATCTCATCTAGTTCTACTGGTCCCACTCTGAGGCCGATAACCATTCTTTCGTTAAGCGTGGCCGGGCACCCGGTCACGCTCAAGACCTACTCATCCGGCATTCCCGGAATTACGTTCCCTGCCCCAACGAGGGTGGCTGAGACATGGCTTGGGGCGGACCGGCTGTGCCCATTGCGTGTACCGGTATGGCGGTCGAGAAAGCGGCTCAGCCAACAATGGGAGTCGCGGTTACGCGTGCACCGGCGTTCCCCGGGGCGGGTGGCAGGTTCCCCCCGCCCCGGTCGATGACGCCCGCCTCTACTGGGATTGAACAGGACGAGTAGGCCGAACACTCCCGGGGCGGAGAGGATCTGGCAGGCCAGGCCTGTCCGACGGCTTTCGATGACTGGTGCTTGTGCCCGGGGAGGGCGTTAGGTCAGCCGGACGCTCCTGCCGCCGGGCTCAACCGATGGCGATCGCGTCCAGATCCTCTCCGATGACGAGTTCGCCGGAGAAACCGGCCCCGGCCTTCTGCCATTCCTCGACCGGCCAGTTGCCCGGCACCAGGTGATTGAGCACCAGCTTCTTCACCCCGGCCTGCTCGGCGATCGAACCGATGTCCTCGATGGTGGTGTGCGCCCCGATCAGGTGCTGGTACTCCGCCTCCGCTGCGGCATCGCGCGGTTCGGGGTGGCGCTGGGCGACCCACTGCGCGGCGATGGCCTCGTGCACCAGGATGTCCGAGCCCTGGGCCAGCTCGACCAGGTTCTCGCTGGGGCCGGTGTCCCCCGAGAAGGTGACCGAACCGGAGTCCGTGTCGAAGCGGAACCCGAAGGCCGGGAACACGGGGGCGTGCTGGACCAGGGTGGCCGTGACCTTGACCCGGTCGTCCTCGAACACCTCGATCGGGCGCATGCGCGGGTGGGGGTCCCCGTTGGGGTCATCGATCAGGCCCGCGGGCAGTTCGATGTCCCGGCCCACGAAGAAGTCCCGCGGCGGCGGGTACCCGGAGTCGATGATGCGGTCGTTGAAGTCGGTGGCGAAGGTCTTGATCATCGCCTCGATCGTCTCCCGGGTGCCCGGCGTGGGGCTCTTCGGGTTCACGACCTGGTCGGCGGGGATGCTCTCGCCCTTGTAGTTGACCGGCAGGGCGCCACGGTCACCCGGTCCGTAGATCTCCAGGACCCGGTCCGGGATGGCGACCCCGTTCTGCAGGCCGGTGCCGACCAGGTTGTA
>NZ_CALMQR010000152.1:0-37879 GCF_937871995.1 uncultured Citricoccus sp.
GGGATCAGACCCAGGTCCGGGAGAACTGCTCCCCGCGGACCAGGGTGGCGTGCCACTCCAGGGCCGTGGAGTCGGTCAGCGAGGCCACCTGGTCGATGACCACGCGGCGGCGGGCGGCGTCGTCCGCGGCCTCCCGCCAGTCCTGGGCGAACATCGGGTCCAGGTAGCGGTCCCCGGTGGACCAGAGCAGGCCCACCAGCTCGGTGAGCAGTTCCCGCTGACGGGCGTAGAGCGGCTGGCGGGCCTCGGAACTCATCACGTAGGCGGCGGCGATGCCCTTCATGGTGGCGATCTCGATGGCCGTCTCGGCGGGGACCACCACGTCGGCCCCGTGCCGGGTGAGCGGGTCGTTGCCGAACACCTCGCGGGTGGCGTCGAACGCGGCGTTGGAGAACCGGCCGATGAGCTGGCTGGTCATGTCCTTCAGCGCGGCCCGCGAGCGCCGGGTGCCGTCCGCCTCGGCCACCCACACGGAGGTACCCTCCAGCCGCTGGAGCGCGGCCTCGACCTCGGCCGGGTCGGTTTCCGGGAGGTACCACTGCAGGGTGCGCTCGACCACGAGTTCCCGGTGGGAGGCGTCCTGGAGCCAGTGCAGCTGGAACTGGCCGTTGACGATCCCGTCCTCGACGTCGTGCACCGAGTACGAGATGTCGTCGGCCAGGTCCATGACCTGGGCCTCCATGGACTTCCGGAGGCCGGTGACGCCCCGGCGGAACCAGGCGAAGACCGGCAGGTCGTCCGCGTAGACGCCGAACTTGCGGCTGCGCCTGCCGTCCGGGTCCAGCGGGGCGTCCTCGTTCGCCCACGGGTACTTGCAGGAGGCGTCGAGCGAGGCGCGGGTCAGGTTCAGCCCGGCCGAGGTGCCGTCGTCGAAGAACTTCTTGGTCTCCAGCCGGGCCAGCAGCCGCAGGGTCTGGGCGTTGCCCTCGAAGCCGCCGATGTCCTGGCTCAGCGCGTTGAGGGCCCGCTCCCCGTTGTGCCCGAAGGGCGGGTGGCCGAGGTCGTGGGACAGGCAGGCGGCGTCCACCACGTCCGGGTCACAGCCCAGGGACCGTCCCAGTTCCCGGCCCACCTGGGCCACCTCGAGGGAGTGGGTCAGCCGGGTGCGGGCGAAGTCGTCCTCGTCCGGGGCGACCACCTGGGTCTTGGCCCCCAGCCGGCGCAGCGCGGAGGAGTGCAGGATGCGGGCCCGGTCCCGTTCGAAGTCCGAGCGGTACGAGCTCTTCGGCGGTTCCGGCAGCCAGCGCTCGCGGTCCCAGGCCGAGTAACCGGGCAGGGCGGCCGGCCTGCCCGCGTAGGGCGGGCGGCCCTCGGGGCCGAAGAGCACGGCCTGGTGCGCGCGCGGCCGTCCGCGCGGCGGCACGGGCGCGGAGGACGACGCCGGCTCAGCCACCCGAGACGTCCAGCTCGGCGGCGGCGATCATCGTCTTCTGCTCGGCGTTGAGCTCCCGGGAGTCCAGCCACCCCTCGGGCAGGTGGGGGCGCTTGGGCGAACCCGCGCGCCCGCGCGGCCCCTCGGCGTCGGGACCCGGGTACGGGGCGGTGGGGTCCAGCTCGTCCAGCAGGGCCCGCAGGGTGACCAGGTCCGGCACCTGGGCGAGCTTCGCCCGCAGCTCCCCGCCCACCTGATAGCCCTTGAAGTACCAGGCCACGTGCTTGCGGATGTCCCGCAGGGCCTTGTCCTCGTCCCCGCCGAAGGTGTCCACGAGCAGCTCGGCGTGCCGGTAGAAGGTGTCGGCGACGGTGGCCAGGCCGGGGCGGAAGCGCTCGTCCGAGCCCTCGAACGCGTTCTGCAGGTCCCCGAAGAGCCAGGGCCGGCCCTGGCAGCCGCGCCCGATGACGACGCCGTCCACACCGGTCCGCCGCACCATGGCGATGGCGTCCTCGGCGCTCCAGATGTCCCCGTTGCCCAGCACCGGGATGTCCGGCAGAGCCTCGCGCAACCGGGCGATGGAGTCCCAGTCCGCGGTGCCGGAGTAGTGCTGTTCCATGGTGCGCCCGTGCAGGGCGACGGCGGCCACGCCCAGGTCCCGGGCGGTGCGGCCGGCGTCGAGGTAGGTCAGGTGGTCCTCGTCGATGCCGCGGCGCATCTTCACCGTGACCGGGATGTCCTTCTTGGAGGCCTCGCGCACGGCGGCGCCGACGATCGAGGCGAACAGCTCGGACTTCCACGGCAGGGCCGAGCCGCCACCGCGCTTGGTGACCTTGGGCACCGGGCAGCCGAAGTTCAGGTCCACGTGGTCGGCCCGGTCCTCCTCGACGAGCATCCGCACGGCCTGGCCGGTGGTGACCGGGTCCACGGAGTAGACCTGCACCGAGCGGGGCGTCTCGTCCGGGTCGTGGTGGATGATCCGCAGAGACTCGGGCCGGCGCTCCACGAGGGCGCGGGCGGTCACCATCTCGGAGACGTAGAGGCCGCCGCCGTACTCGCGGCAGAGCCGGCGGAAGGCGGTGTTGGTGATCCCGGCCATGGGGGCCAGCACCACGGGCACGTCGATGGTCAGCGGGCCCAGCTGCAGGGCGGGCAGGTTGAGTCGTCCTGGAACCGGGGCCGCGTGCTGGGAAACGGGGGAAGCGTCAGTCACGGCAGTCATTGCACCCATTATCCCAGAGATGGCCGCGCGCCGCCGCGCCGTCCACGGGGGGTGGAAGATCCCCGGTGGATGGAGTGTTATGCCAACCATGAGTGAACGGAAGAAGATCGGGTTCCTGAACTTCGGGCACTGGAGTTCCGCGCCCGGGTCCCGCACCCCGGATCCCGGTGCGACGCTGACCCAGACCATCGAGATGGCGGTGGCCGCGGAGGAGGCCGGAATGGACGGGGCCTGGGTCAGGTCACATCACTTCCAGCACATGATCTCCTCCCCGTTCCCCCTGCTGGCCGCGATGGGCGCGGTCACCCGGACCATCGCCCTGGGCACCGGCGTGATCGACCTGCGGTACGAGAACCCCCTCTACATGGCGGAGGAGGCCGCGACGACGGACCTCATCTCCGGCGGCCGGCTGCAGCTGGGCATCTCCCGCGGTTCGCCCGAGGCGGCGCGGGACGGCCAGCACCAGTTCGGCTACGACGTGGAGGAGGGGCAGAGCTGGTCGGACCTGGCGCAGGAACGGGGCCGGCGGTTCCGGCAGGCCATCTCCGGGGGGATGATCGCCGAGGCCGACCCGAACTCCGGCTGGGCGCCCCCGGGGCAGGACATGCTGTCCATCCAGCCGCAGTCCCGTGGCCTGGTCAACCGGATCTGGTGGGGTTCGGGCACCATCGCCTCCGGCGTGCGGGCCGCGAGGCAGGGGTACAACCTGCTCTCCTCCACCCTGCTCCTCCAGGACGACGGCCGGCCCTTCCACGTCCAGCAGGCCGACCAGATCGCCCAGTACCGGGCCGCCTACGCCGAGTCCGGCCACACCACTGGCGGGATGACCGCCGTGACCCGATCGGTGTTCCCCATCGTCTCGGCCGAGGACGACCGGTACTTCGGCGGCCGGAAGGAGGCCAGGGACTCCTTCGGCCACCTCGAGGGCGGCCGGGCACGCAGCGGGCCGACGTACTCGGGCACCCCGGACGAGGTCGCCGACCTGCTGCGCGGGGACGAGGCCGTCCAGGCCGCGGACTGGGTCCTGCTGGCCAACCCGAACCAGCTCGGCGTGGAGTACAACGCGCACCTGTTCGCGCAGTGGGCCGGACTGGCCAGGGTGCTCGGCTGGCAGTGACCGGCACACCGGTCCCTCCCGCGGCACCCGGCGTCTGCCCGGGCGCGTTGGTAACCTTGGAGGGCTGGGCTCGATCGCCCCGCACCCCCCACCGCCGGCAGACGGGAGCCTGACCCCATGGAGTTCTGGGTCATCATGCTCATCGTGTTCGCCGTGGTGGCCGGCATCGGCGGATGGGCCGGCGTGGCCGCCATCCGGCGCAGCCAGCTCACCGGCCGGCAGGAGCGCTGGCGGGAACTGGAACGGCGCTTCCACCGCGTGACGATGGACGCCGAACGCTACGACCGCAGCCCCGGTGACGCCCTCGCGGCCCCGGGGTGGCTGGACCGGTCCAGCCCCGTGGTCCGGGGCTTCTCGGGAACCCTCAAGCGCGCCGCCCGGGACAAGTACGCCCTGGAACGGTCCGTGGACCCCGCCCCCGGCGCCCGCGGTCGGGACCCCGGCACCGGGGACACGGCCTCCCGGCTCGCCCCCACGGACCAGGACCTGGAGTCCCTCGAGCTGCTGGTGGAGCGGGTCGAGGACGCCTACCGGGACGCCGACCGCGCCGTCCGCACCACCGGCTGGAGCACGCCGGGCACCCTGCAGGTCCCCCACCCCCAGTTCCTCCTCGACCCCCGCTGGGGACGGCCGGCCGTGCTGCCCCGGATGGGTGCCGTCACCGCCCGGGACGCCGAACGCGCCGTCAAGGACTTCCTGGACGCGACCTACCCCCTGCGCCGGGAGAAGGCCCTCAAGGCACTGCGGGAACGCGCAGACGGCCCCGGCGCCGCGTACCGCGCCCAGAAGGCCCTCGACCGGCTCATGGCCACCCACCGGTACACGGTGGACCGGCACGGATTCCTCTGGCCCGGTTCCACGGAAGTCGAGCACTGGGGTGTCTACCGCACCTTCGGACGCCCGGCGGACCTGCCCCTGGACGACGCCCCGCCCGTGGAGATCGCCAACGCCCTGTGGTCCCTGCTCCCGGACGGCAGGTGCCTGTCCGAGGAGGAATTGTTCGAGGAGGCCCGCACCCTGCTGGGTGCCACCGGCGGTTTCGGGGCCGGGATCACCGAGAGCCTCAACGCGGGCATCGTCCGCGGCGTGCAGAGCCTGCCGGAGAACGTCCGGAAGGTCATCCAGGACGTCGTCCCGAACGGCACCTTCATCCCCTCCCCCAGGCCCCGGATGGACCAGCGCCTGCACGAGGGACTGCTCGAGGGCCTCGTCACCGGGCGCCTGCAGCGCGTCGCCGACGGGCGGATCTGCCGCCTGCGCGCGGCCTGGCCGAGCACCTACCGGCGCTGACCGCGACTGACCGGCACCGGGCGGGGACCATGCATTCCCCGGCCGCGGCCCCCTCACTAGCGTGGCGCCATGCGACCGCTGCGGTTCTCCATCAATGTCACCCTCGATGGCTGCTGCGACCACCGGGTCGTCCTCACGGACGAGGAACTGCACGCCCACCACGCCGGGATCCTGGCGCGTGCCGACGCGCTCATCCTCGGCCGCGTCACGTACCTGATGATGGAGCAGGCGTGGCGTCCGCCGGCCTCCGAGGCGATGCCGGACTGGACGCAGCCCTTCGGGCGCACGATCGACGCGGCGAGGAAGTACGTGGTCTCGAGCACCCTGGAGACGGTCGACTGGAACGCCGAGCTCGTGCGCGGGGACCTGGGCCAGGCCGTGCGGCGGCTCAAGGACGAACCGGGCGAGGGGCTCTACGTGGGCGGTGTGATGCTCCCACTGGCACTGGCGGAACTCGGGCTCATCGACGAGTACGAGTTCGTGGTGCACCCCGTCCTGGCCGGCCACGGCCCGAGGCCGTTCGCCGGGCTCACCGAGCACCTGGAACTGCGCCTGCTCGACCGGAAGGAGTTCACCTCCGGCGCGGTGGCGCTCCGGTACCGGCCGCGGCACTAGCGTTCCCGGACTCATGTCCGCGCCGGCCGAAGCCGGCCACCCCGGCCGGCCACCGGTCCGCCGGCGGCTCAGCCGGTCGTCCAGCCGGGCGTCCCGCCGGCCGCTCAGTCGGCCGCTCAGTCGTCGTCGAGGTCCCCGGCCAGGGCCCTGGCCGCCAGGTGCTCCTCCGTGGCCGTCTCCCAGACCTCCCTGGCCGCCGACACGTTGAGCACGATGATCAGCAGGCCCAGGATGACATCCGGCCAGCCGGAGAGCGTCCAGGCCGTCACGAGGCCCATGACGATGATCGCCAGGTTCACGACCACGTCGTTCCGGGCGGCCAGGAAGGCTCCCCGGGTCAGCGAACCGCCGCCGTGCCGGAACCTCGCCAGCACGAGCGAGCACACCAGGTTGACGGCCAGCGCGCCACCGGCCGTGACCACCAGGGCGACCGGGTCCGGCGGCTCGGGGGCCCCGGCCTTGAGGAACGCCGTCCACGCGGCGGCCAGGGCCGGCAGCAGGATGATCAGCGCCAGGGCCTTGCCCGCCACGGCCTGACTGCGGGCGGACCAGCCCAGCGCGACGACGATCAGGATGTTCACGGCGAAGTCCTCGAAGAAGTCCACCGAGTCGGCGACCAGGGACACCGAGCCGATGGCCAGGGCCACGGACATCTCCACGACCATGTAGGCCAGGTTCAGCAGCGCGACGACCAGCACGGAGGCCTTCAGCTCGCGCGGGGTCCACCGGGTCCGAGCCGGCTCCCGCCGGTCACCGTCCGGCGTCACGCCGCTGCCCCCGCGCAGGACCGGTGGAGACCGCCTCCGCCTGCGCCTGCACGTCCGGCTGCGTGTGCGGGTGCGCCTGCACCGACCTGGCCACGCCCACCGCGATCGCGGTGGTCACCGGGATGGCCAGGACCAGGCCGATCGAGCCGACCAGGATGCGCACCACCTCCTCCACCAGGTCGGCCGAGAGCAGGGTGTCGGCCAGGGACCGGTCGTACAGGGAGACCACGATCAGCAGCGGCAGGGCCGCGCCGGCGTAGGCGAAGGCGATGGTGTAGACGGTGGAGGCGATGTGGTCCCGCCCGATGCGCATCCCGGCCGCGAACAGCTCCCGTGCGGAGGCCCGGGGGTTGGCCGACTGCAGTTCCCAGACGGCCGAGGACTGGGTGATGGTGACGTCGTTGAGCACCCCGAGGCCGGCCACCAGCAGTCCGCACAGCACGATCCCGCTGAGCCGCACCTCGGGGGCCACGGCGGCCAGCACGTAGGAGTACTCGTCGCCCATCCCGGTCAATGCGGACGCGTCCGTGCCCCAGGCAGCCAGGACCGCGGTCAGCCCCAGCCCGATCAGGGTGCCCAGCAGGGCCGTGGTGGTGCGCAGGGAGAACCCGTGGGCGAAGTACAGCACCACCACCATGATCAGCGAGCAGCCCACCAGGCCGACCCACAGCGGCGGCCCGCCCTCCAGCAGGGCGGGGACCATGAACCAGAACAGCACCGTGAAGGCCAGGCCCAGGCCCAGGATGGCCCGCACCCCGCGCCAGCGCGCCACCAGAACCACGACCAGGGCGTAGAGCCCGGCCAGCGCCACCACGGGCACCGTCCGCTCGAAGTCCACGAAGACGTGGTCGACCGCCCCGGAGGCCCCGGCCCCGTCCGCGGGCCCGCCGGCGCCGGCGGTGCCGGCGGTGCCGCCGGGCAGCGCCGACAGGTCCAGCGCCTTGATCCGGTCCCCCACGGCCACGTCCCTGCTGGCGCCGACCTCCGGCGGGACCGGCACCCGGGCGGCGTCGGTGCCGCCGCCGTCGGGGTCCACGATGGCGTCCACGCACCGCACCTGCGCCGCCGCGCCCTCACCGACCACGGCACCGCCGGGGGTCTCGAGGGCCCCGGCCTGCGGCCCGCAGTCCCTCGGCTCGACGGCGGTCACCGTCCCGGAGAACAGGGTCACCCCCGAGGCGGTGCCGTAGGGATCGGCCAGGGACAGCTCCCGGTGGGACCCCGAGGGCCACAGGGCGATCATGGCGGCCACCAGCAGCAGCGTCACGGGCACGAGGATCGCCGCCAGGGCGGTGACGACGCGGCGGCGCGACCCGCCGGGACCGGTCAGCGCGGCGTCGGCCCCGGGTCCGGCGTCCAGGCCGTGGCCATGACCGCCCGGGAGACTGTCCTGCACCGGGCGGTCAGCCCCGCAACCGGACCATGACGTTGCGCATCTCCACCACCACGGTCCCGTCCGGCTCGGTCACCCGCACGTCCACGATCCGCGAGGACCCGCTGCCGGTGCCGATCTCGGCGGTGGCGGTGAGCACCTCCCCCGCACGCCCGGGCGCCAGCAGCGACGAGCTGGAGTGGGAGGTCACCCAGCGCGGGGACTGCTCCCCCGTGTTCAGCGCGTAGGCCGCCGCGGTGTCCGCCAGCAGCATGGTGATCCCGCCGTGGCAGATCCCGTGGGAGTTGCACTGCCGGGACCGCACCGTCATGGCCATGGCGCAGCCGGCGTCGTCCCCGGCGACGAACGTGATGCCCTGGTCCGTCACGGGGGTGTCCACCGCGAGGATGGCGGCGGCCCGCTCGGCGCGCAGGGCGGAGTCCGCCGCGGTGTCCATCGGATCGGTCACAGCGGGGCCGCCTCTCGCTCGCCCTCGGTCTCGTCGGGATCCGCGGCCGAGTCCGCCCCGGACCCGGCCAGCGGGTCCGGCAGGTCGGCGGGGTCGGGACCCGGTTCGGCCCCCGGCCCGGCGGCGCCCTCCACCGCGGCGTCCCGGGCGGGCTCGCGGTCCTCGGACCGGTCGGTCGCCCAGATCCGGGTGTCCAGCAACACCCGCGCGTGCCCGGTGGACAGCAACTGGTCGAGCATGGGGGTCAGCGCCGTCATCGCGTCGTCGGCCTCCACCTGGACCGGGTACTGGGCGGTGAGCATGGCCAGCAGGGCGCCCGCGGCGAACTGCGCGTCCGCGGGGGCCAGCTCGGGATCCCAGCCGATCAGCACGTCCGTGGGGTCCTCGGTGCGCTCCGGGGTGTAGGAGATCGCGAACGCCGTGATCGTGCCGCCCTCGGCCTTGGGCCGGTTGCGCAGCACCACGGCCCCGGAGGCACCCGTCTGCGGGCCGAGCAGCAGCTGCTGGGCCCGTCCCACGGTCATCTCGGCCGGGTCCCAGTCGTGCACCGCCTGGTAGAACACGGACACCGCCTGGGTCAGCTCCACCGATCCGGTGGCCGCCTCCTCCAGCGTCATCCCGCCCTCGGAGAGTTCCGGCGGTGCCAGCACCCCGGGCCCGACGACGATGCGCCGCGAGCGCTGGACCTCACGGAACCCGTGGCCGGCCAGGAACCGCTGGGTCGCCTCCGCGCCGTCCGGCACCGTGCCCTCGTGCCCGACGGCGACCCGCGTCTTGAGCTCGACGGTCCCGATGGTCTCCACGGCCACGTCCGCCTCCGCGCGCAGCGCGTTCAGCAGCATCGTGCCGATGCCGCGGTTGCGCACGGGCGCGGCCGTCTCGGCGTAGAACCACAACCGCCTCGGGTGCACCCGGGAGGTGGAGACCACCCCGGCGGCCACCGGGACGCCGTCGTCCTCGGCGACCAGGCAGCGCACCCAGCCGTCGGCGGCACCCGCGGCCGGGCCGCCGTCGTGGGAGGGCCGCAACAGGGTGCGGTCCTGGTGCTGCTGCGGGTCCGAGGGGTCGCCCCAGGTCTGCAGCAACCGCAGGTCGTCCCCCTCGGCCCACGGCCGCAGGGTGACGTTCCCGGACCGGTCCGCCGCCGGCCCGGTCACTGGGCCAGCCGCTCGAACAGCCAGCCGCGCACCTGGTCCAGGCCCACGCGCTCCTGGGCCATGGTGTCCCGCTCCCGGATGGTCACGGCCTGGTCCTCGAGCGAGTCGAAGTCCACGGTGATGCAGTACGGGGTGCCGATCTCGTCCTGGCGGCGGTAGCGGCGGCCGATGGCGCCGGCGTCGTCGTAGTCGATGTTCCAGACCCCGCGCAGCTCGTCGGCGAGCCTCTTCGCGGTCGGCACCAGCTCCTCCTTGCGGGACAGCGGGAGCACGGCGGCCTTGACCGGGGCGATCCGCGGGTCCAGGCCCAGCACGGTGCGGATGTCCGTGCCGCCCTTGGCGTTGGGCGCCTCCTCCTCGCGGTAGGCGTCCACCAGGAACGCCATCATGGAGCGGGTCAGCCCGAAGCTCGGCTCGATCACGTACGGGGTGTACCGCTCGCCCGTGCCCTGGTCGAAGTACTGCATCTTGGTGCCCGAGGCCGCCGTGTGGGAGTTCAGGTCGAAGTCGGTGCGGTTGGCGATGCCCATCAGCTCGCCCCACTCCGAGCCCTGGAAGCCGAACCGGTACTCGAGGTCGATGGTGGCGTCGGAGTAGTGGGCGCGCTCGCCGTCCGGGACGTCGAAGCGGCGCATGTTGTCCGGGTTGATCCCCAGGTCGATGAACCAGTTCCAGCAGGCCTCCACCCAGGTGTCGAAGTGGCCCTTGGCCTCGTCCGGGTGGACGAAGTACTCGATCTCCATCTGCTCGAACTCGCGGGTGCGGAAGATGAAGTTGCCGGGGGTGATCTCGTTGCGGAAGGCCTTGCCGATCTGGCCGATGCCGAACGGCGGCTTCTTGCGGGCGGCGCCCACCACGTTGAGGAAGTTCACGAAGATGCCCTGGGCGGTCTCGGGGCGCAGGTAGTGCAGGCCCTCCTCGTTGTCCACCGGTCCCAGGAAGGTCTTCATGAGCCCCGAGAAGGTCTGCGGCTCGGTCCACTGCCCGCGGTTCCCGCAGTCCGGACACACGATCTCGTCCATGCCGTCGGTGCCGCCCTCGGGCCGGCGGCCCTTCTTCGCCTCGAACGCCTCGACGAGGTGGTCCTGGCGGTGGCGCTTGTGGCAGGAGAGGCACTCGACCAGCGGGTCGGTGAAGGTGTCCACGTGGCCCGAGGCCTGCCAGACGGCGCGGGGCAGGATGATGGACGAGTCCAGCCCGACCATGTCCTCCCGGCCGCGCACGAAGGTGTTCCACCACTGGGTCTTGATGTTGTCCTTCAGCTCCACGCCCAGCGGCCCGTAGTCCCACGCCGAGCGGGAACCGCCGTAGATCTCTCCGGCCTGGAAGACGAATCCGCGTCGCTTCGCGAGGGAGATGACCTGGTCGAGGGTGGATTTGGGGGCCATGGGGGCATCACATCCGTGTCTGCGCATCGGCCGCTGGCGGCGGCCCGCGCTGGTGCTGGTGGGTCGGGCGGGGCAGCCGGTGCGAGACCGGCGACTACGTCAGACAGTCTAGGTGCCCGGCCGCCCCGGCACTGAACCGCCACCACCGCGGTTCGCTCGCCGTGGCCGGGCACGATCGGGACGGGCGCCGCGCCCGGCGCCCCTCGGCGCGCTCCCGCACGGAGGCGGATATTTCCTCACCCATTCCCCGCGTGATCGGCGACAATGGAGTCATGTCCGATCACACCGCCCGCCACGCACCCCAGTCCCCGGCGTCCCATCCGACGCGGCTCGAGATCCGTGACGAGGTGATCCGGCTCGGGCAGGCGCTCAAGCTCGCCAACCTGGTGGAGGACGGGGCGGACGCGCGGGTGGTCATCGAGGCCGGACTGGTGCAGGTCAACGGGGACCCCGAGACCCGTCGCGGCCGCCAGCTGCACCACGGGGACATCATCGAGTTCTCCGGCGAGGCCGTGAAGGTGGTCCCGGCCGGCCACTGAGGGGCTACCGGACCACGTAGTCCAGGTACTCCCCCACGTGCCGCAGCTCCTGCGGGCCGATGCCGTGGCCGATCCCGGCGTAGAGCACCTTGGTCAGCTCCACGTGCTCGTTCATCCAGGCGTGGGTGTACTCGACCTTGTCCTGGGTGATGACCGGATCGGCCTGGTCCCGGCCCCAGAACACCTTCGGCCTCACGGCCCTGACGGCCTCGTCGTCGAAGAACCCGGCCAGCGGCCCGGTGCCCGCGCGCGCCGCCGCCCCGTCCTGGTCCGGGTTCACGGCGAAGCCGGAGAGCCCGACCACGCAGGCGTAGGCCTCCGGGTCCAGCCGCAGCAGCGAGGTGGCCATGGCCATCCCCATGGAGAACCCCAGCAGGGAGACGCTGGAGAAGTGCTCGCGCTGGGTGTCCACCCAGGCCTGCAGGTCCTCGACGGCGGCGCGCACCGCCAGCGGCGAGGAGGACATCGAGGTGCTCAGCGGGAACCAGGTGAACCCGCCGTGGTCCATGGCCAGCGGGGCCCGGACCGAGGCGATGGTGAACCTGCCCGGCAGTTCGGGGACGATCCCGAACAGGTCGTTCTCGTCCGCACCGTAGCCGTGCAGCACCACCAGCAGTGGGGTGCCCGCGCGCTCGGCCTCGGGACGGGACCAGCGGACGAACGGCTCGGGGGTGGCGGCAGCGGCGGCATCAGTCATACCCACAGGGTAGAGGCCCCCGGTGAGAGCCGATCAATCCGGCCGGTCAGAGTCCCAGGACCCGCTTCATCTCACCGGCCACCTGGTCCATGTCCGTCAGGAACCCGTCGTGGCCGATCGGCGAGTCGATCATGAACACCGGCACCTCACCGGGCAGCTGGCGGGCCAGTTCCTGGGACTGGCCCGGGAAGTAGAGCCGGTCCGAGTCGACCGCGGCGATGAACGCCGCGGCGGGGATCCCGGCCAGCACCTCCTCCTCGCTCCCGCGGCCCCGCGCCACGTCATGGCTCATCAGCGCCTCGGTGAGCACCAGGTAGCTGTTGGCGTCGAAGCGTCCGGCGAGCTTGGCCGCCTGGTGGTCCAGGTAGGACTCCACCTGGTACCGGCCGCTCCGGCGCAGCGGGTGGCCGAAGGGGTCCTCGTCCTGCTGCGGACTCCGCCCGAACCGGGACCCCATGTCCGGCTCGGAGCGGTACGTGATATGCGCGATCCGCCGGGCGATGCCCAGGCCGGCGTCGGGCCGGGAGCGGCCGTAGTAGTCGCCGCCCTGGAAGTCCGGGTCCAGCGTGATCGCCTGGACCTGGGCCTGGGCGAACGCGATCTGCTCGGCCGTGGAGTGGGCGCCGCAGGCGATGACGGCCATGCCGCGCACCCGCCCCGGGTAGGTCGCGGCCCATTCCAGGGCGCGGGCCCCGCCCATCGAGCCGCCGATCACGGCCTGCCACGCCTCGATGCCCAGGGCGTCCGCGAGGCGGGCCTCGGCATGGACGGAGTCCCGGATGGTGGTGAACGGGAACCGCGAACCCCACGGGGTGCCGTCCGCGTCCAGCGAGGACGGACCGGTCGTCCCGTAGCAGCCGCCCAGCATGTTGGGGGCCACCACGAACCACTGATCGGTGTCCACCGGCGCGCCCGGTCCGATGATGCCCTCCCACCAGCCGGCCTCCGGTTCCCCGGTGGAGGCGGCCACGTGGGTGGAACCGGTCAGGGCGTGCAGCACCAGCACGGCGTTGGACCTGTCCGCGTTCAGCGTGCCCCAGGTCTCGTAGGCGATCTCCACGGCGGGCAGGTGACCGCCGGCCTCGAAGTCGAAGGCGCCGATCCGCCGGGAGTGCAGGCCGCCGTCGGGAAGGGCGGTGCGGGTCTGGTGGGGGCTGGTCATGGTCATGGGGGTCCCTCCGTGCCTCACGCGCTGACGTTGGCGGCGGCGAACCCCTCCTCGAGGTCCGCCAGGATGTCATCGATGCTCTCCACGCCCACCGAGAGCCGGACCAGGCCGGGGGTGACACCGGCGGCGCGCTGCTCGGCCTCCGTCAACTGGGAGTGCGTGGTGGAGGCCGGGTGGATGACGAGCGAACGGATGTCGCCGATGTTGGCCACCTGGTGGTGCAGGCGCAGGGCGTCCACGAACCGCGCGCCGGCCTCGCGGCCACCGGCGATCTCGAAGGACACGAAGCCGCCGGCGCCCTGGGGCAGGTACTGCTGCGCGCGCTCGTACCAGGGGCTGGACGCCAGGCCCGGGTAGATCACGGCCTCGGCCTGGGCGTGGCCGTCCAGGTAGTCGGCGACCCTCTGCGCGTTGGCCACGTGACGCTCCATCCGCAGGGACAGGGTCTCCAGGCCGAGGTTGAGCAGGAAGGCGTTGAACGGGCTGATCGAGCTGCCGAGGTCGCGCAGCAACTGCACGCGGGCCTTCAGGATGTAGGCGAGGTTGGCACCGAGGATGCCCCCGACGCCCAGGTCCCGGGCGAACACCAGTCCGTTGTAGCTCTCGTCCGGGGTGTTGAAGCCCGGGAAGCGCTCCGGCTGGGAGGCGTAGTCAAAGGTCCCGGCGTCCACGATGACCCCGCCCATGGCCACGGCGTGGCCGCCGAGGTACTTGGTGGCCGAGTGCACGACCACGTCCGCGCCGTGCTCGATGGGCCGCAGCAGGTAGGGGGTGGCCAGGGTGTTGTCCACGATGAACGGCACGCCGGCGGCGTGGGCGACGTCGGCGATGCCCCGCAGGTCCGGCACGTCCCCGCGCGGGTTGCCGAGGGACTCGGCGAACAGCAGCTTCGTGGTGTCCCGGACGGCGCCCGCCCACTCCTCCAGGTCGTCCGGGTCCTGGACGAAGGTGGTGGTGATGCCGATCTTGGCCAGGGTGTGCTTGAACAGGTTCTGGGTGCCGCCGTAGAGGGAGGCCGAGACCACCACGTGGTCCCCCGCACCGGCGAGGTTGAGCACGGAGAAGGTGGTGGCCGCCTGCCCGGAGGCCAGCAGCAGGGCGCCCACCCCGCCCTCGAGGGCGGCGATCTTGCCCTCCACGGCCTCCTGGGTCGGGTTGCCGATGCGGGTGTAGATGGGCCCGAGGTCCTTCAGGGCGAACCGGTCGGCGGCGACCTCGTGGGAGGGGAAGTCGAAGGAGTTGGACTGGATGATCGGCAGCGCGGTGGCGCCGAAGGGGTTGACCTCCGGGATGCCGGCGTGCACCTGCCGGGTCTCGAAGCCCCAGTTCGCGGCGGAGTCCGTGGCGCCGGCCGGGTCGGTGTCCGGGGTGGCCTGGTTCGGGGTGTCAGTCATCGACATGGCTCCTGTATCCGTCCAGGGCCACCCGGTGGCATCACGGTGCCGTGAAGCATGCCGCGCCGTGGTGGCCCGCGCTTGCAGGTGCCGGTCGACACCCGCCTGGTCCTCACCCGGGGCACCCCACCGCGAGCTGGAGGGTTGCCGGCCAGCAAGCCGGGGCTCGATGCTGGCGCTCATGACCTGCGCCCAGTCTGCCAGATCGGTGCGAGCGGGTCATCCCGTTCGGTCACAGTGTGACCGCGGCCCCGCCGGAGTGTGATCTGCGCAACTTTTCAAGTGAGGGTAACCTAAGCGATCTCCGCCACGGGGAAGTGGGACGATATGGGCATGATGCGCCTTGATCACGTCTCGTACGCCGTCGGCCCCGAAGAGGGCCTCCCCGCCGCGGTGGCCCGGATCGCCGATGCCCTGGGCATCGAGCGAGTCAAGGGCGGGGTCCACCCCCGCTTCGGCACCCGCAACGCCATCTTCCCGTTGCGCAAGCACCAGTACCTGGAGGTCGTCGAGGTACTCGACCACCCCTCCTCCGGCAAGGCCCCGTTCGGACAGGCCGTGCGCGCCCGCTCCGAGATGGGCGGCGGCTGGATGGGCTGGTGCGTGGCCGTGGACGACCTGGCCCCGTTCGAGGAACGGCTCGAGCGCCAGTCCGTTCCGGGCAACCGCAAGTTCCCGGACGGCCGCGAGCTGACCTGGCGCCAGATCGGCATCAAGGGCCTCATCGCCGACCCGCAGGTGCCCTACCTGCTGCGCTGGGATGACGGCATGGAGGAGCTGCACCCCTCCCGCGCCGCGGAGCCGCAGGCGGAGCTGTCCTCCATCACGATCGCCGGATCGCGGGACCGGGTGCGGGGCTGGCTGGGACTGGACGACCCCGAGCAGAGGGTCGAGGACCTCAACGTCATCTACGAGTCCCCCTCCGGCACGCCCGGCATCCTCGAGGTCACCTTCGAGACCCCCAAGGGCACCGTCACCCTCTGACGCGCCCCGCGGCCCCCGCCCCCTCCCGGCCCCCGGCCCGGTGGGCGGGGGCCTTCGCGTCCAGGACGCCCGCCGGTCCCGCGTGGAGCCGACCGGAACAGGCGGCGCGGGCCGGGCTCAGGTGCCGAACAGCCCCAGCCGGGCCAGGGCCGGGTAGGCCACGAACCCGGTCACGTCCAGCAGCAGGTGGGCCACGACCAGGGGCATCACGCGCCGGTAGCGCACGTACAGCGCACCGAACACCAATCCCATGAGCAGGTTCCCCACTCCCGGCCCGATCCCCTGGTACAGGTGATAGGCCCCGCGCAGGACCGCGCATCCCACCACCACGGTCGTGGCGTTCAGGGGGACGACGGCGCCGCTCGCCCAGGTGCGCAGCCCACCGGGCTCGCCGGGCCGGGCCGGGTCCAGCCCGGACCTCAGTTGCTGCAGGTAGCCGAGCCGGTCGAAGAGCCAGGCCACCACGATGACCTCCTCCAGCAGCGCGTGCCGCAGCGCGGAGAGCACCAGGACCGGGGTGGTCCACCAGTACTCGTCCAGCGCGCTGCCCACGATGGCCGTGGTTACCCCGGCCGCCCGCCCGGCCGCGTAGACCGCCAGGGTCCCCAGGCCGATCGCCACGAACAGGGCCCCGCCCCAGGCCAGGTCGGCCCCCGGACGACGGGCGTCCAGGCCGAAGGTCCGGAACGGATTGCGGCCGCGGATCACCAGCAGGTGGAACACCAGCAGTACCGGCACCAGGGCGAAGACGATGTCCAGCAGCTGGTACGTGAGGTCCCAGTACTGCCGGTCCGCCAGCGGCGGGTTCAGCGTGGTGGTCTGCCCGGACAGCGGGCCCCGGCTCATCTTCTCCAGCAGGTTGACGATCGCGTAGACGGCCGACTGGCCCAGGGACAGCCCGAGCACGATCGCGATCTCCCAGCGGACCGTGCCGGCCGAGGGCGGGGTGATGGCCGAGGGGCGCAGGCGGTCGGTCGGCCGGGAGGCTGCGGGGGTGCTCACCGCACCAGTGTAGGAAGGGCCGCCGAGGGACACCCGCAGCGACCGGCGGATCGCGGCCCCGGGCCCGGTTACCGTGGATCCATGGCCTCCCCACCCACCGCAGCCGACCTCGCGCTCGCCCGTGCCGCCTCCGCGCGTCCGCTGGTCAGCGCCTCCCCCGCGGCGGCGGACCGGCTGGCCACGGCGGACTGGTCCGCGGGCACCGTGGAGGAGGGCGGGCAATTCCACCGTGTGCTGGTGCTGCCCGGTGTGGGGGCGGTGAGGATGGCCCGGAACGCGGTGGCCGCCGGGCGGCTGCCGGCGAACGTCGCGCTCGTGCAGGCCCTGACGAGCACGGCCCAGCTCCCCGTCGCCCTGCCCGTGCCCCTCACCGAGGTGGTCACCGGTGCGGACGGGACGGCCGCCGTGGTGCAGGAGTACCTGCCCGGCCGGGCGCATCCCCCGCACGAGGGCGACCCGGTGGTGCTGCGCGGACTGTGCGAGGCGCTGGCGGCCGTGGACACCGCCGCCCTGGAACCGCACCTGGGCCCGCCGTTCGCCTACCGCGGGCCGTGGACGGCCGAACGCGTGCGGACGGTGCGCCAGCTGCCGGCGCGCCTGCGGGAGACCTACGGCGGGCAATTGTGGGACGGCGAGTGGGCCGCCGACCATCCGGCGGTGACCGCGGCGGCCTTCCCGGAGACCGCCGGGGACCTGCTGGCCACCCTGACCGCGTGGACGCAGGACCCGGTGGTGGCCCCGTCCCTCGTGCACGGGGACCTGGCCGGGCACAACATGCGCTGGAAGCGTTCCGGCGGGGACCGGGTCCTGACCGGGATCCTCGACTGGGACCTGGCCAGCGCCTGGGACCCCGCACTGAACCCGGCCTACCTCTCGTTGTGGCACGGGGAGGAGAAGCTGGAGTCGATCGCCCGCGACCCGGCGGAGGCATGGCGGGCCCGGGTCTGGCTCGGCTGGACGGCCCTGGAGACCCTGGCGGACGCCGCCGGCCGCGAGGACCCGTCCACCGGAGCCGGCCCGGCGAACTGGCCCAGGCTGCTGCGCAAGGTGCTGCCGCGGATCGGCCGGGCCGTCGCGGCGCTGACGGCCGGTGTCCGGTGAGGGGCCGGCGTCACTCGCCGTGGCCCCGGGTGCCCGTCGCGACGCTGACCGCCGCGCTGGAGGCCGGTGGGAAGCAGCTCGACGCGGGCCAGCGCGAGACCGTGCGGTTGCTCTGCTCCCGGCACGCCCACGGGGTCTACCTGCACGGCGGGGTGGGCCGCGGCAAGACGTGGATCAGCGGCCGGTTCTTCGACGCGGCCGAGGTGCCCAAGATCCGGATGCACATGCACGCCCTGCTGGGCCAGGTCACCCAGTCGGTGACCGGCGCCCCGGCCGGACGACCGGTCAGCGTCGACGGCGCCGTGCGGCGCCGTGCGGCGCCTGCTGGGGGACGCCCGGCTGGTGTACATCGACGAGTTCCACGTCCACGACGTCGGCGACGCCCACCTGCTGCGCCGGGTGCTGCCCGCCCTGCTGGACCTCGAGGCCGGGGTGCTGCTGACGTCCAACTACCCGCCCGCGGACCTGCTGCCGGATCCCCTGTTCCACCATCACCTCGAACCGGTCATCGGGCTGATCCAGGAGCGTCTCACCGTGCGGCAGGTCCCCGACGGCGTCGACTACCGGCCGTTGACCCGGGGCGCCGACCGCGGGTTCGCGGCCGGGACGTGGACGGCCGTCGGCGCGGGGCAGGACGGGACCGGGCTGACCGGTGCCGGGCTGACCGGTGGCGCGACGAACGGTCCCGGGGCGAACGGTCCCGGGCCCGTGACGGGGGCGAGCGTGCCGGTGGGGGCCGGCGGTACCCGGCGGCTGCGGGTGACCGCCGCGGATCCCGCCGCCGGAGTCCTCACCGCCACGTTCGCGCAGTTGTGCGAGCACCCGGTCTCCGTGCACGACTACCTCGGGCTGGCGCGGCAGTACGAGCACTGGAGACTGCTGGGCGTCCCGGCCCCGGAGGACATCGACGACCAGTCGTTCCAGCGGTTCGCGTTCCTCGTGGACGTGCTCGTGGACGCGGACCTGCGCCTGGACGTCACCGCGGCCCTGCCCCTGGATGACTGGGCCGGGCCGGGGCGCCTCCCGCGCGACGCCGACCGGTTCCTCAGCCGGCTGAGCCTGCTGCGGGACTGAGACCCGTCCGCGGGCCCGACTGCCGCAGGTACCCCCAGCCGATCGCGTGCAGGACGTCCTCCGGGGGCTGGGTGGCGAAGAGGGTCGCCAGGGCCAGGGACCACCCCGCGGCCCGGCGCCAGAGGTCGTCGTCCGGGACCCGGCCCGCCTCGTAGCGGGCCTGGAACGCGGCGGCCCCGGCGGGCGTGAAGTGGGTCAGCGCGATCCCCAGGTCCGAGGCGGGATCCCCGGCGCAGAGGTCACCGAAATCGACCAGGACCGGCTCCGGTGGGCCCGGCAGGGCGCCGGCGGCAGCCTCCGCCAGCACCGTGTTGTCCGGGTGGGGGTCCCCGTGCAGCCAGACCGGCGGGCCCGTGTGGTCCCCGGCCGCCAGGGCCTGCCGCCAGGCCGTGTCCACCGCGCGGACCAGGGCCGCGGGGCAGCGCGGACGCAGCGCCCGCCAGCGCGCCTCGAAGCGATCGGCGGTCGCGGCCAGCGGCACGCCGCGGAAGGGATTGGCCGGGGCATCCGGCGGGGCCGGGACGTGCAGGCGTCGCAGCCACCCCGCGAGGGCGGCGGCGTAGACGTCCCGGGTCCCGGCCGGGCGGCGCGCCGCCGGGGTTCCCGCCACCCACGGCACCACGGCCCACCGGTAGGGGTACCCGGCCCCGGGGGCGCCGGTGCGCTCGGGCCGCGGGAGCCTCAGCCCGGTCTGCGCGGCGACGCGCGGCAGCCAGGCGGCCTCCCGGTCGAGGAGGGCCTGGCCGGCGTCGTGCCGGGGCAGGCGGACGGCGAGGTCCTCCCCCAGCCGGACCATCGTGTTGTCCCAGCCGCGGACCACGCCGCCGCCCGGGGCCGGATCCACGTCCCCGCCGATCGGCAGCGCCGCCAGGTCCGGGTGCTGGGACGCCAGCAGGGCGCGGACGAGTCCGGCCGTGACGTCCGGTTCGCCGGACCGGCGGTGACGCGGCATCTTCCGGCCTCTCCTGGAGACGACGGGAGGTCGAGGGCTGACGCGAACCGGCCCGTCTCCGGGCCCGCGGGTCAGCCGTCGACCTCCCGATCGTGGCGTGGGGTGTCCGGGGGGTTACTCCGTGACGCCCAGCTGCTCCATGACGATCTCCCGCACGCGCCCGGCGTCGGCCTGGCCGCGGGTGGCCTTCATGACCGGGCCGATGAGCGCGCCGATGGCCTGCAGCTTGCCGCCCCTGATCTTCTCCACCACGCCCGGGTTCTGCGCGATGGCGTCCTGCACCGCGGTGGTGAGGGCGCCGTCGTCGGAGACGACCGCGAGCGAGCGGGCCTCGACGATGGCCCGCGGGGAGCCCTCGCCGGCGGCCACGAGGCCCAGGACCTGCTTGGCGATCTTGTCGTTGATCGTCTTCTCCGCGATCAGCGCCTCGACCTCCACGACGTCGGCCGGGGAGACCCCGAGCTCGGGGATGTCCTTGCCCTCCACGTTGGCCAGGCGAGCGATCTCGCCCATCCACCACTTGCGGGCCGCGGCGGCGGTGGACCCGGCCGCGATCGTGTCCGCGATCTCGTCCAGCACGCCGGCGTTGACGACGTCCCGGAATTCCTCGTCCGAGAAGCCCCAGTCGGCCTTCAGGCGCTTGCGGCGCTCAGCGGGCGGCTCGGGCAACTGGGCGCGCAGCTCCTCGATCCACTCCGGCGTGGTCACGATCGGCACCAGGTCCGGCTCCGGGAAGTACCGGTAGTCGTCCGCGTCCGACTTCGGCCGGCCCGAGGTGGTGGTCCGGGTGTCCTCGTGCCAGTGCCGGGTCTCCTGCACGATCGAGCCGCCGGCCTTGAGGATGGCCGCCTGGCGCTGGATCTCGTAGGTCACGGCGTGGGCGACGGCGCGCGTGGAGTTCACGTTCTTCGTCTCGGTACGGGTGCCGAAGGCCGCGGTGCCCTTGGGCATCAGCGAGACGTTGGCGTCGCAGCGCACGTTGCCGCGTTCCATCCGCGCGTCCGAGATGCCCAGGTTCTTCACGATGTCCCGGACGGCCGTGACGTAGGCGCGGGCCAGTTCCGGCGCCCGCTCCCCCACACCGGCGATCGGCTTGGTGACGATCTCGATCAGCGGCACGCCGGCGCGGTTGTAGTCCACGAGCGAGTGCGCCGCGTCCTGGATGCGGCCGGAGGCGCCGCCGACGTGCGTGAGCTTGCCGGCGTCCTCCTCCATGTGGGCGCGCTCGATCTCCACGCGGAAGACCGTCCCGTCCTCCAGCTCGACGTCCAGCCAGCCGTCATGGGCGATCGGGTCGTCGTACTGGGAGGTCTGGAAGTTCTTCGGGGTGTCCGGGTAGAAGTAGTTCTTCCGGGCGAAGCCGCACGTCTCGGCGATCTGGCAGTTCAGGGCCAGCCCGAGCTTGATGGCGTACTCCACGGCCTTGCCGTTGACCACCGGCAGCACGCCGGGCAGCCCCAGGTCGACCTCGGTGACGTTGGTGTTGGGCACGTCCCCGAAGGCGTTGGCGGCGGAGGAGAACATCTTGGTCCTGGTGTTCAGCTCCACGTGGACCTCGAAGCCCAGGACCGGGTCGAACTCGGCCATCGCCTCGTCGAACGTGAGCACCTCGTCGGTGACGGCGGTCATCGGTTCTCTCCTCCTGCGGTGCGGTCAGCGGTCCCGACGCCGGCCGGCTGGGTGCTGCGGGTGTCGTCCAGGTCCGGCGCCTGGGTCCAGAGCTGTGCGCCCCAGGCCTGTTCCAGGCGGCTCTCCAGGGCCGCAGCGGCCCGGTACATCACGGCGTCGCCGCGGACCGGGGCGAGGAACTGCACGCCGACGGGCAGGCCCTCGGCCAGTCCGCCGGGCACGGAGATGCCGGGGATGCCGGCCAGGTTCGCCGGGATGGTGGCGACGTCGTTGAGGTACATCGCCAGCGGGTCGTCGATCTTCTCGCCCAGGCCGAACGCGGTGGTCGGGGAGGTCGGGGAGATGAGCACGTCGACCTTCGAGAAGGCCTCGTCGAAGTCCCGCTGCACGAGCGTGCGGATCTTCTGCGCGGAGCCGTAGTAGGCGTCGTAGTACCCGGCCGAGAGGGCATAGGTGCCCAGGATGATGCGGCGCTTGACCTCCTCGCCGAAACCGGCCGCGCGGGTGGCGCCCATGACCTGCTCGATCGTGCCGCCCTCGTCGGGGACGACCCGGTTGCCGTACCGGACGCCGTCGAACTTGGCCAGGTTGGAGGAGGCCTCCGACGGCATGATCAGGTAGTAGGCGCCCAGGGCGTACTTCAGGTGCGGGCAGGAGACCTCGACGACCTCGGCACCGGCGTCCTGCAGGATCGTCACGGCCTCGCGGAAGCGCTCGAGGACACCCTCCTGGTAGCCCTCACCCCTGAGCTCGGAGACGATGCCGATCCGCAGGCCCGTCACGTCGTGCTGCCGCGCCGCGGTGAGCAGTCCCTCGAGGGGCTCGGTCAGCGAGGTGGAGTCCTTCGCGTCATGGCCCCCGAGCAGTTCCTGCAGGGCGGCGGCGTCCTGCACCGTCCGGGCCACGGGGCCGATCTGGTCCAGGGAGGAGGCCATCGCGATCACGCCGTAACGGGAGACCCCGCCGTAGGTGGGCTTGGCGCCCACGGTGCCGGTGACGGCACCCGGCTGGCGGATGGAGCCCCCGGTGTCCGAGCCGAGCGCCAGCGGGGCCATGAACGCGGCCACGGCCGCGGCCGAACCGCCGCCGGAACCGCCGGGGATCCGGTCCAGGTCCCAGGGGTTGCGGGTGTTGCCGAACGCGGAGTGCTCGGTCGAACCGCCCATGGCGAACTCGTCCAGGTTGGTCTTGCCCAGGATGGGCAGCCGGGCCCGGCGCAGCTTCGTCACCACGGTGGCGTCATAGGGGCTCATCCAGCCCTCGAGCATCCTCGAGCCGGCGGTCGTCGGCTGGCCGATGGTGACGATGTTGTCCTTCACGGCCACCGGCACGCCGGCCAGCGGGTGCAGGGCCTCGGCCTCGGCGCCGCCGGCGGCGCGGATCGCGTCCACCTCGGCCGCCACGGCGAGCGCCTCCTCCGGGTTGACGTGCAGGAAGGCGTGGATGCCGCGTTCCCCGCCGTCCACGGCGGCGATCCGGTCCAGGTGGGCCTGGGTCAGTTCCACGGAGGTGATCTCCCCCGTCCGCAGCTTCTCGGCCATCTGGAGGGCGGTCAGGCGGATCAGTTCAGTCGACTCGGTCGTTGCGTTCATGCGTGTCACTCCCCCTCGAGGATCGCGGGCACCCGGAACTGGCCGTCCTCGGCCTCCGGGGCCATGGCCAGGGCCTGCTCCTGGGAGAGCATCTCCCCCGGCTCGTCCTCCCGGAACACGTTGGTCAGGGGGATCGGGTGGGACGTCGGCGGCACGTCGTCCCCGGCGACCTCGCTGACGGCGGCGACGGCATCCATGATGACGGCGAGTTCACCGGACATCTTGTCCAGCTCCTGCTCGTCCATCCGGATGTGGGCCAGTCGCGCCAGGTGGGCGACGTCCTCACGGGTGATGGCGGACATGGGTCTCCTGTGGTCTTCCGCGGATGGTGTGGTTCGGTGGACCAGTCTAGTCCCGGAGCAGTGCGGGCCGGGCCCGGCTCACACCGGCCGGCGGAACACCCAGTAGAGCTGGTCGGTGCCGTCCGTGGGCTCCTGGCCGATGTCCGACAGGCGCCAGTCCCGCTCCGGGACCCGGACGAAACCCTCCGACTCGTACAGCCTGTGGGCCGAGGTCATGGTCTCCATGGTGGTGAGCACCACCGCCTCGATGCCCTCCAGCTGCTGCGCGCGGTCGATCGCGGCACGGACCAGGGCCCGGGCCACGCCGCGGCGCTGGACGGCGGGGTCCACGGCCAGCATCCGGAACTCGAGCTCCCCGTCCTTGGCGGTCTCGGACATCGGCATGCCCGGCAGCGTCAGCACCACCGAACCGGCCACGCCGCTCCGCGCGTCCCGGCCCTCACCGACCACGACCTCACCCACGAGCACGCGCGCCTGGCCGGCACGGCCGGCGACGTCCTGCAGGTGCTCGATGTAGTCGTCCTCGGGGTGGACGTGCCCGCCGTCCACGTAGGACGCCACCGTCAGGTGGGCGATCGCGGCGTGGTCCTCCTCGCGCGCGTCGCGGACGGTCACCCCGTCCACGCGGGACGTCAGCGGAGGCCGGTCGTCCTCGTGGAGTCCGGGATGCGTGTGGTCAACGATCGGTCCGTGGTCGTCATGGGGCACGCCGAAATCCTACTCGCGGGCGGTGTGCGGGGCGAGCACGTCGACGCTCGCCCCCCGGCGCACGACGGTGGACCCGCAAGTCCGCCCGCCGGCACCACCCGTCCGCCGCCGTGGGCGAGTGCGGCTAGGCGTTCAGCGCGCGCTGCTTGATCAGCTCGTACTCCTCCGGCGTGAGGCTGCCGGCGTCGAGCAGCGTCCTGGCCTTGGCGATCTCGTCGCTGGCACTCGTCACCCCGGCCGCGGACCGGATGTACGCGGCCTCGGCCTCCTGCCGGACGGCGGCACGCTTCTGGTTCCGCGTCGCCATGCCGCTACCCCGCACGATCAGGTACACGAGGAGCGAGATGACCGGGAAGAACACCAGCACGATCACCCACACGGCCTTGAGCCAGCCGTTGAGCTCCTTGTCCCTGAACAGGTCGGAGAAGACGGAGAACAGGGCGAACAGGAACGCGATGAATACGTAGCACCAGAACATGAACCAGAAGAAATCCCAGAAACTCTCCCAGAAGTCCATTGTCACTCCTTCGTGTCTAAACCATCGATGGATGGTGTGTGCCGCCGGCCGAGCGCCTCAGCAGTTGAGTTCGCTCCGGAGGTTGTCCATGGCGGTCTCGACGTCGTTCGCCTCGTTGCGGAGGGAGTCGACGGCGTCCGGGACCTTGGTGTCATCGTCGATCTCGTCGACCGCGTCACGGAACCCGTCGACGTTGGTGTCCAGTTCCTCGAGGCGGTCCTCGGCCACGTCACCGGACTCCTTCAACAGGTCCTCGTAGGAGTCGGCGAGCTGGTTCCGTGCGGTCCGGAGCTCGTCCACGGTGGCCTCGGGCGTGAGGCTGGATCTCACCTCCTGGAGTGCCGTGCCGAACGCGTCCGCGGCCTCGCAGGCCTGCGAGACGTTCTCCTGCGGGGTGGGGCTGGAACAACCGGCCAGGCCGATCATCATCATGGAGGTTCCCAGGGCCATGGCTGCGGCGGTGGAACCGGGACGTCTGCTGTTCACGGTGGTCTCCTCTCCAGGAGTCGATCATGGCCGGGGGCCGACCGTGGGCCGGGATTCACCGCGGCTCCGCGAACGGGCCACCGACCTCCTATGGCCTGAAGTATCCGCCGGTGGCCGCCGCGCTGCCTCACCCGCAGGTGATGAACCTGGTCCCGGCCCGGCCCGTCAATCACCCCCGGCGGGTGGTCCGTGGAGCGCGGCGCCGTGGTTCGATGTCCTTTCGGAGAGTGATGATCATGTGCCGTTGGCTCGCGTACTCCGGTTCACCGGTGAACCTCGAGGACCTGCTGTTCAGGCCCGTGCGCTCCCTGGTCATGCAGAGCAAGCACTCGAGGCTGGGTGCCGAGGAGATGAACGGCGACGGCTTCGGGGTCGGCTGGTACTCCAGGGGTCCCCGCCCGGGGCTCTTCCACAGCACGCACCCCGCCTGGAACGACAGGAACCTGCGCGAGCTCTCGGCGCTGGCCTGGTCGGAACGCGTCTTCGCGCACATCCGGGCGTCGACGGGCAGCGCGGTCCAGGAGACGAACTGCCACCCCTTCCGTCACGAGCGCTGGCTGTGGATGCACAACGGGATGATCAGCGACTTCCCCCGGGTGAAGCGTGACCTCGCCGTGGCCGTGGCGCCGGAGTTCTTCCCGCTCATCGAGGGGTCCACCGACTCGGAGCTGTTCTTCTACCTCGCGCTCACGTTCGGCCTCGAGGACGATCCCGCACCGGCGGTCGCCACCGCCGTGGGATTCATCGAGGAGACCGGTCGACGGCACGGCATCGAGCACCCGGTGCAGATGACCGTGGCGACCACGGACGGCGACACGACCTGGGCCTTCCGCTACTCCACCGAGGGCCGGTCGAGGTCCCTGTTCTACAGCAGGGACGTCTCGGCGCTCCGCGCCCTGCATCCGGAGAACCCTCAACTGCAGCGGCTCTCCCCGGACGCACGCCTGGTGGTGTCCGAACCCCTGGGTGATCTCGAGGGGGCCTGGCAGGAGGTTCCGGAATCGACGTTCCTGGCCGTGCGCGGCGGCGGGATCGAGCTCGCACCCTTCACACCCGTCGCGGCGTAGCGGGCGGGACAGGACGGCGGCCGTCCTAGACGAGTCCGCGTGCCATGGCGATCCGGATGGCGGACCGGCGGTTCGTCGCACCGAGCTTGCGGTAGATGGACTGCTGGTGCGTCTTGAGGGTGTTCACCGAGATGAAGAGTGAGTCGGCGATCTCCGCGGCCGTGAGCATCGTCCGCAAGTAGGAGAGGACCTCCCGTTCCCTCTCGGAGAGCGTCCAGGAGTCGCGCTGTCGGCGCCGCACGGGATCGGGCGGTTGGTGGGCGAGCGCCGAGGCGATGAAGGCATCGTGGGCGGTGCCCCACGCCGCGTGCTGGACCAGCAGCCGGAGCAGGTCCGCGCGATGCTCGACGAAGGGCCGCAGGACCGACTGGGGTTCCGCGCAGGCGACGGCGTACTCCAGCCGGTCATGGGCGACCGTGGCCTCTCCCGCGGCGTCCGCGATCAGGACCTCGGTCACGGCGGCGCTGGCCCGGACATAGGGTGGGTTCTCCTCCTCCCCCAGGGCCTCCACGCAGTCGAGGGCGGCCTCGGGTTCCCCCGCCCTGCGCAGGACCTCGGCCATCAGGGCGCCGGCCAGGGGCGAGACACCGCCCCTGGCCAGGGGGCGGGCGATGGCCCCGGCGCCCCTCAGGTCGCCCGCCGCCTCACGCAGCTTCGCGGCGGCGACCCGGGCCAGCGTGGACCAGGCGGAGTCGTGGCGCTCCTGCGCGTCGAAGGCCCGCAGCGCCAGGTCCGCTGCCGTGATCCGGGCAGGGTCCCCCGTGGCGCAGGCGACGAGGACCCGGTACACCATGCCCAGCGAGTCGGCCGGGAAGGGACCGCTGCCCGCCGCGTCCGCCTGCGCGAGGTCGCGGTCGGCGCGCGCCAGGTCGTCCTGCCAGTAGGCCCTGAGTCCGCTGGCCAGCCACACCGGGGCGAGGCATCGACCGCGGGCCGGGGAGGACGCGCCGGGGCGGCCGACCACCGCCGTGCCCTGCTCCTCGGCCGCCGTGAAGTCACCCCGGACGGACAGGGCCAGGGCGAGTTCTGCCCCGGCGCACTGTTCGATCGTGGTGAATCCGTTGGCGCGGCCGGCCGCGGCCGCCGCCCGCAGCAGGTCGGTCGCCGCCCTCCCGGGGCGGAACGAGCGGGTCTCGGCCCGGCCCACGAGGAAGAGGGCGTCGGTCAGCGTGGCTGCCGGATGTCGCGTGGCCAGGTCGACGAGCCGGTACCCCTCGCGGGCCGCCGCCTCACGATCGCCACTGCCCAGGACGAAGAGCTCGAACAGCTCACGGTTGACGGTGAAGCGGCGCCGGCGCGCCGTGCCCAGGCCCGTCAGGCCCGAGGACGCCCGGCGTGCCAGCTCGGCGGCGTAGGGCTGGTCACCCTCGGTCGCGCGGCAGGCGGACCGGACCAGGAGCACCTCGGGGTCCTCGCTCCAGGGGAACGGCAACCGGAGGCACAGGTCCTCCAGGGATGCCGCTCCCTCGGTCATCAGCACCTCGAGCCAGTGCTCGCCGATGGACCTCATCGCCGTCCTGGGATCGTCGCCGAGCAGGGCCTCCGAGACGCAGGTGCGCACGTCCACGTCCTGGTAGTGCCGCGCCGCGATGCCGTGGAGTGTGCGGGCGAGCCGGGGGTCGCGATGGGACAGGATGGTGCGGCAGGCCGCGGCGAACAGCGGCTGCCAGCGGTACCTGGACCCGGGGAGGCCGCAGGGGTCCTCCTCCAGGAAGAACCCCTGCCCCAGGCACTCCTCCAGCAGCCGCGCCCCCTCGGTGTCTCCACCCAGCTCGATGGCCAGCGGACGGTCGATCGTGTCCCGTGCCGTGGCCCGCAGGACGAAGTCCGCCAGGGGCGCGGGACAACCGGCCAGGACCTCCTCGGCGACATAGTCCAGGAAGGCCCGGCGTGGTTCCGGCGAGAAGGCATCGGCCGGGGACGCCCCCGCCGGGTCGAGCGCCAGGCCCTGGGACAGGGCCACCGGCCAGCCGCCCGTCGCCCTCCACAGCGCCGGGGCCTCCACCGGGCCGTCGAAGCCGAGCATCGACAGCAGCTCACCGGTCTCTGCCAGCGTGAAGGCGAGGTCACCCGGCCCGATGTCGGCGACCTCGCCGCGGAGCCTCGCGGCCGCGAGCGGCAGGGCCGGAGCGCCGCGTGCGGACAGGACCAGGTGCAGCCCGGCCGGCCTGGACTCGAGCAGGCTCCCCACCAGGCCGCCGTCGAGGCCCGGACCGGCCAGGTGCAGGTCGTCGATGACGAGGGCCAGGGGTTCGGTGAGCGCCTCCAGGGCCCGGATGACGCTCTCGTGGTCCTCGCGGGGACTGCGTCCTGGTCGCGGGTCCAGGCCCAGTACCGCACCTCGGGCCGGGCCGCCCAGTCCTGCCGCCACGTCCTGCAGCGCCACGACGATCCCGCGGTAGAGGTCCGCGGGACCCGCATGGGCCCGGCCGACGCTCAGCCAGGCACAGGCCTCATCGCCATTGCGCGACCAGTCGGCCAGCAGGGTCGTCTTCCCGTATCCGGCGGGGGCGGAGACCACCGTGGTCCGGCCGGACCGGACCCCGCCCGAGACGGCCTCCTCCAGGCGGCGCCGCCGCAGGGTGCCGAGACGGGCCTCCGGCGCCCCGGTCCTGGTGCGTCCCTCGGAGCCGGTGGCGGCCGGCGCGGGCCGCGACGGCGCCGGGTCCGGTACGCCCTGTCGTGACGGCACCGTCGTCGCGGAGGTGGGCGGGCCAGCCCTCATCATGCAGTCCTTCCCGGAATCACCCGGTGGCCACCTGTGTTGTCCCGCTCGGTGTCCGAGGGCGCCGGTCTGCCGGCGAGGTCCCGGCACGCGGGTCCCCCGCTCCACCGCATGACCGGGCGATTCCCTGTCGTCCAGTGACCGCCTCCGGGCACACTGTACGACCGGCCCGCCCCGGGGCGGATCACCCGGACCGGATGAATTCCCGGCCGTGCTGCTAGCCGCTCACGGCCTTCTGTTTGATCAGTGTGTACTCCTCCTCGGTGATGGTGCCGTCGTCGAGCAGGGCGCGCGCCTTGGTGATCTCATCCGTGAGGCTGACTCCGGCCACCGACCGGATGTAGGACGCCTGCGCGTCCTGACGGGCGGCGGCCTCCCGCTGGTTCCGGGCCGCCATGCCGTCACCGCGGGCGATCAGGTAGACCAGGATCGAGATGAAGGGAATGAACACCAGCACGATCAGCCACACCGCCTTGAGCCAGCCGTTCAGCGCCCGGTCCTTGAAGATGTCGGAGATGATCGCGAAGAGCACGTAGAAGAACGCCACGAAGGCGTAGAGCCAGAACAGGAACCAGAAGAACTCCCAGAAACTCTCCCAGAAATCCATGATCACTCCTTAGTGAGGCAACGGCCGATCCCCTCCCCGGTGCCTCGAAGTATCCACCCGGGTGCACCCCGGAGCGTCACCCGGGCGGGGTGAAAGACCGGCCGGTCCCCCCGTGGCGCGGGGAGACTGGTCACGGGGCGGGCGGTGTCCGTCCCGGCAGGCTCAGGCGCGAGTGGAGGTTTCGCGGTCATGGGAAAGAAGAAGTCCACCGCCGGACACGGCGGGTCCACGGGTGATCCGGGCGGGGCACCGGTCATGAAACGGAAGGAATTCGCCGAGCTGGTCAAGCCGTTGCACGCCGAGCTGGTGGCCGTCCAGGAGTGGACCAAGTCCACCGGCGCCAAGATCGTCATCGTCTTCGAGGGCCGGGACACGGCCGGCAAGGGCGGAGTGATCAAGACGATCACCGAACGGGTCAGTCCCCGCGTGTTCCGGGTGGTGGCGCTGCCGACGCCCACGCCGCGCGAACGGTCGCAGATGTACATCCAGCGGTACGTACCGCACCTGCCCGCCGGCGGGGAGATCGTCATCTTCGACCGGAGCTGGTACAACCGGGCCGGGGTGGAACGGGTGATGGGGTTCTGCACCGAGGAGGAGGCCAAGAACTTCCTCCGGGTCGTCCCGGACGTCGAACGGGCCATGGTGGAATCCGGGATCCTGCTGCTGAAGTACTGGCTGGAGGTCACGGACGAGCAGCAGACCCTGCGGTTGCAGAGCCGGATCGACGACCCGCGCAAGTACTGGAAGCTCTCGGACATGGACCTGGAGTCCTACAGCCGCTGGTTCGACTACTCGCGGGCCCGGGACGACATGTTCCGCAGCACCGACACCGCCTGGGCGCCCTGGTACATCGCCGACACCAACGACAAGAAGCGGGGGCGGCTCAACATCATCACGCACATCCTGGACCAGATCCCCTACGAACCGCTCGAGAAGCCGGACGTCACGCTGCCCAGGCGTCAGGACCGGGGGGACTACACGGAACCGCAGCGGCTCCCCCGCGAGGTGCCCGCAGCCTACTGACCGCCGCGTCCGTGGACGTCACGGATCCGGCACACCCGTTCAATCGGCGCGGTCGCGGGCCGCGCCGGACGCCGCGCAAGACCAGGGGACCATGCCATGGCAATCCACGAGACCACGTCCGGGCCGGCCGCCACCGCGTCCTGGCACGCGCAGGAGCCCGCTGCCGTGGTCGCCCTGCTCGACTCGGACGAGCAGTCCGGGCTCACCACGTCGGAGGCCGGAGAGCGGTTGGCGCGGTACGGGCCCAACGCGATCGCCTCCGAACGGCCCCCCTCGCGCTGGGCGGTGGCACTGCGGCTGCTGCGCGACCCCATGAACCTGATGCTCGTCGGCGTCATCGTGGTCAGCCTGGTCATCGACCAGGTGCCGGTCGGGATCGTCGTGGCCGTGCTGGTGGTCCTCAACCTCGTCCTGGGCACCCAGCAGGAGCTCAAGGCCCGGGCCAGCGTCGACGCCCTGGCCAAGATGCAGATCCCGCAGGCGCGCGTCGTCCGGGACGGTTCGCTGAGCCAGCTCGACGCCACGCAGCTGGTGCCGGGGGACGTCGTGAACCTCGAGGCCGGGGACCTGGTGCCCGCCGACGGACGGCTGCTGCGGTCGGCCACGCTGGAGACCCAGGAGGCCGCACTGACCGGTGAGAGCGCCCCGATCGCCAAGGACGCCCAGGCCCTCACGGACGCCGACGTGCCCCTGGGTGACCGGACCAGCATGGTCTTCCAGAACACGGCCGTCACGCGCGGGACGGCCGTGATGGTGGTGACCGAGACCGGCATGCAGACCGAGATGGGCAAGATCGCCTCGATGCTCTCGTCCGTGGACCCGGGCAAGTCACCCCTCCAGCGCGAGCTGGACGGACTCACCAAGGTCATCGGCATCGTCGCCTGGTCCGCGGTGGCCGTGATCGTCATCATCGGAGTGCTCCGCGGCCAGCCCCTCGCGGCTGTCCTGCTGGTCGGCATGTCCATGGCCATCGCCGCGATCCCGACGGGCATGCCGACCTTCGTGCAGGCCATGCTGGCCTACGGAGCCAACCAGCTGGCCGAGCACAAGGCCGTGGTCAAGAACCTCAGCGACGTCGAGACGCTGGGGGCCACCAGCGCGATCAATTCGGACAAGACCGGCACCCTGACCATGAACCAGATGATGGTGCGGCAACTGTACCTGCGCGGCAGGTGGTACAGCGTGCAGGGCGACGGTTACGCCAAGACCGGCGCCATCCGCCAGGTCGCCGGCGAGCCTGCGCCCGACTTCACCCGGCTCTCCTACGGCCTGTGCCTGAACAGCGACGCGACCGTCTCCGACGCCGGCGAGGTCATCGGCGACCCGACGGAGGCCGCGCTGGTGGTCCTGGCGGCGAAGATGGGCGTCGACGCCGAGACGACACGCCGCGCCTACCCGCGGCTCGCCGAGGTCCCCTTCGACTCCGCGTACAAGTTCATGGCGACCTTCCACACCCTGCCGTTCGAGGACGGCCCGCACTTCGTCGAGTTCGTCAAGGGCGGCCCCGACGTGGTCCTGGCCCGGTGCGCAAAGGCGATGCTGCCGGACGGGGAGGTGGACATCGGCAGCGTGCGCGAGGAGATCCTGGAGGCCAACGAGTCCCTCTCCCAGCAGGGACTGCGGGTCCTGGCCTTCGCCGGCCGGATCCTGGACGGCCGGGAGGCGGAGGTGGGTGCGGATCCGATGCGGTTCGTCGAGGAGCTGACCTTCGTCGGCATGGTCGGCATCATCGACCCCCTGCGTGCGGAGGCGGCCGAGGCCGTGCGCCTGGCACACCGGGCGGGGATCGACGTCCGCATGATCACCGGTGACCACGCCATCACCGCCGCCGCCATCGGGGCCGAGCTCGAGCTGGGCCCTGGGGCGGTCAGTGGCGCCGAGATCCAGGCCATGACCGACGAGGACCTCGCCCGCGCGCTGCCCCGGCTCCACGTCTTCGGACGGGTGACCCCGCAGGACAAGCTGCGGCTCGCCCGGCTCATGCAGCAGGGCGGGGACGTCGTGGCCATGACCGGGGACGCCGTGAACGATGCCGCCGCGCTCAAGCAGGCCGACGTCGGCGTGGCCATGGGATCCGGCAGCGAGGTGACCAAGCAGGCCGGCAACATGATCCTCACGGACGACAACTTCGGCACGCTGGTGTCCGCCATCCGGCTGGGCCGCAGCATCTACGACAAGATCGTGTCCTTCGTCCGCTACCAGATGTCGGCGCTGTTCGCCCTGGTGCTGCTGTTCCTGACCGCCAGCGTCTTCGACATCAACCACGGCGTCGCGCTGATGCCGACGATGATCCTGTTCATCAACTTCTTCGTGACCATCTTCCCGGTGATCGTCATCATGACCGACCCGCCGGCCCCCGACCTGATGGACAGGCCACCCCGGGACACCACCCAGCCGATCACCAACCGCGGGGCCGTCACGCAGTGGCTGGTCTACGGGGTCCTGGGATTCGCGGTGACGCTGGCGGCCCTGCTGCTGGCTCCCGGGCCCATGAGCCCCACCGCACCGAGCGTGCCGCTGACGATGGCCTTCGTGGTGCTCTCGTTCAGTTCGATCTTCGGCAGCCTGGCCAAGCGACGCGATCCCGAGTCGGGTCTCAGGGCCCCGATCCTCGGTGCCCTGAAGATCCTCTCCATCCCCGTGCTCACCACGGTGGCCGCCGTCGAACTGGGATTCCTGCAGAACCTGCTGCTGACGACGTCGCTGACTGGCGGCCAGTGGCTCGCCTGCCTCGGCCTGGGGCTGGTCGTCCCCCTCGTCGTCGAGCTGGACAAGGCCATCCGTCGCCACCGGGCCGCCGGGAGCGAGCCCGCGCGTCCGGTCACCGAGGTGGTCGGCGGCCGGGCCGCCGAACGCCCCGCCCCCCGGCCCGTCTAGCTTCCGGGCAGCAGGGCCTCGACGGCGTCGGCCCAGGCCCGCCGGTCGGCGGCGTCCCCGGTCCCGCCTCCCGCGTCCGGGTCCAGCACGCCGGCCACCGTCCAGTCCGGGTGGTCGGTGCCGTCGGCGTGCGCGGGCCGGCGCACCGGGACCCCGGCCTCCTCGGCGATCAGGGCACCGGCGGACCAGTCATGCTCCTGGATGCCGAACTCGGCGTAGGCGTCCAGGGTGCCGTCTGCCACCATGCACAGGTCCAGGGCGGCCGAGCCGATCCGCCGCACGTCCCCGAAGTGCGCCAGGATGGCCGCGAGCGCGCGCAGCTGGAAGTCGCGGCGCGCCCCGGCGTAGCCGAAGCCGCTGGCCAGCAGCCGGCCGGACCGGCCCAGCACCGGGCCGTGGAGGCGGACCGGCTCGCCCGAGGTCCCGGTGACGGCGTCGTCCACGGTGGAGAACGCGCCCTGGCCCGCGGCCGCGTACCAGCTGCGGCCCAGGGCGGGGGCGACGACGGCACCGGCCAGCCAGCGCACCCCCTCGTCCCCGTCCTCACCCGGGCCCTCGACGGCCACCGAGGTGCAGAACTGCGGGATCGCGCGGATGAAGTTCGTGGTCCCGTCCAGCGGGTCGATGGACCACCGGTATCCCGAGGGGGTGGCCGGTTCGGTGTGCCCGTACTCCTCCCCCGAGATCGCGTCGTTCGGGCGGTAGGCGGTGATGACCTCGCGGACGGCCTGTTCGGCCCGGCGGTCGTAGTCGGTGACCCAGTCCGAACCGGAGCTCTTGGTGTCCGCGCCCAGGTCCTGGCGCGTGGCCGGCGTCGGGCTCAGGGGACGCTCGGCCAGTACGGCCGCTCCCGCCCGGGCCGCGGCCCGGGCCACGGCCAGCAGTCCGCGGCTCATCGCTGCTCCTCGTTGTCGGTCATGGTGTCCTCTCCATCGGTGTCGGGGTCCTCGTGGGCGCCGGGGTCCCGCACGGCCGCCGGTCCCTCGGCCAGCAGCCGGACGAAGCCGGCCTCGTCCAGGACCGGCACCTTCAGGGACTCGGCCTTGTCCAGCTTGGAGCCGGCGTTCTCACCGGCCACGAGGAAGTCGGTCTTCTTGGACACCGAACCGGAGGCCTTGCCACCGCGGACGATGATGGCCTCCTTGGCGGAGTCACGGCTGAATTCCTCCAGCGACCCGGTGACCACCACGGTCAGGCCCTCCAGCGTGCGCGGGGTGTCCTCGTCCTGTTCGTCCTCCATCACGACGCCGGCATCGTGCCAGCGCTCGACGATTCCCGCATGCCAGTCCTCGCCGAACCACTCGATGACGGCCTCGGCGATGATGGGGCCGACCCCGTCGACGTCGGCCAGGCGCTGCTGGGCGGCGGCACGGGCCTCCTCGGCACTCAGTCCCTCGGGAACCGTGGTGGCCAGGTCTGCCAGCGCCCGCATGGAGCCGAAGGCGGTGGCCAGGGACCGGGCCGCCGTGGGGCCGACGTGCCGGATGGACAGGGCCACCAGGACGCGCCAGAGCGGCTGGGTCTTGGCCTTCTCGAGCTCGTCGAAGAGCTTGAGGGTGTTCGCGGTGGGTTCCGAGGGTTTCCTGGCGGTGCCCTGGGTCCAGAAGTAGGGTTTCAGCTCCCACTGGCCGGAGGGGACCATCCTGCCGTCCACGCGCTGGCGCTTCTCCCGCCAGACCCGCACCTCGCCCAGCCGGCGGCGCAGTTCGTCCCGGAGGTCGTCGTCGTGGGGGTGGACCAGGTCGAAGAGCTGGGCGTCGGAGGTGAGGACGCCGGGTCCCTCGGGACGGACACGGCCCCCGTTCTCGGCGGGGTCCGGGCCGGGACCGTTGGTCAGCCAGAGCGCGGCCTCCTCGCCCAGGGCCTCGATGTCGAAGGCACCGCGGGAGGCGGCGTGCTCGATGCGTCCGGTGAGCTGGGCGGGGCAGGTGCGCGCGTTGGGGCAGCGCAGGTCCACGTCGCCCTCCTTGGCCGGGGCCAGGGTGGTGCCGCACGACGGGCACTCGGTGGGCATCACGAACTCGCGCAGTCCGGCCTCCGGGCCGGTGCCGAGCTCCTTGCCCTCGCGCAGGGGCAGGACGGGCCCGACGATCTCCGGGATGACGTCCCCGGCCTTGCGCAGCACCACCGTGTCCCCGATGAGCACGTTCTTGGCCCTCACCACGTCCTGGTTGTGCAGGGTGGCCATGGACACGGTGGATCCGGCGACCACCACCGGCTCCATCAGCGCGTAGGGGGTGACACGGCCGGTGCGGCCCACGTTGACCCGGATGTCCAGCAACCGGGTGTGGACCTCCTCCGGGGGGTACTTGTAGGCGGCGGCCCACCGCGGCACGCGTGAGGTGTGGCCCAGGGCCCGCTGCAGGGCGAAGGAGTCCACCTTGATGACGATCCCGTCGATCTCGTGGACCAGGTCGTGGCGCTTCTGGCCGTGTTCCTCGATGAAGGCCAGGATCCCGCCGTCGGGACTTTCGTCCTCACCGTCCAGTCCCTCCACGATCCGCGTGTAGGGACTGGTGGGCAGGCCCCAGCCGGCGAGCAGCTCGTAGGTGGCGTGCTGGGAGCCGGCCTCCAGGCCGGAGTGGGCGCCGATGCCGTGGACGAACATGCTCAGCGGACGCTTGGCGGTCTCCGCGGGGTCCTTCTGGCGCAGGGACCCGGCCGCGGAGTTGCGCGGGTTGGCGAACGGGGCCAGGCCTGCCTCGGCACGCTGCTGGTTGAAGGCCCGGAAGGCGGAGGTGGGCATGAAGATCTCCCCGCGCACCTCCATCTCGGCCGGCCAGCCAGACCCGGACAGCTGCTGCGGGATGTCCTTGATGGTCATCACGTTGTGGGTGACGTCCTCACCCGTGGTGCCGTCACCCCGGGTGGCGGCACGGACCAGCCGGCCGTCCCGGTAGAGCAGGTTCACGGCCAGGCCGTCGATCTTGACCTCGACGAGCCAGCGCGCAGTGGTGCCCGGGGCGATGGCCTCGATCGAGGCCGAGGTCTTCGCGTACCAGGACCGCAGCTCCTCGATGGAGAACAGGTCGTCGAGGGAGTACATCCGGGCCAGGTGGGTGACCGGGGCGAAGGCGGTGGACACCTCGCCGCCGACCTCCTGGGTCGGCGAGTCGTTGGAGACGATCTCGGGGTGCAGGGCCTCGAGGTCCTCGAGGCTGCGGTAGAGCGCGTCGTACTCGGCGTCCGAGACCAGTGGGGCGTCGTTCTGGTAGTACGCCACGCGGTGCCGGCGGACCTCGTCCACGAGGTGCTCGTACTTCTCCCGCAGGGCCTCCGTGGGGATGTCCCCGGCCTCGGGCTGGACGGAGGCGTCGACCTCGGGATCTCGGTCCATCTGCTGCGTGCTCACCGCTCCAGCCTAGGACGCCTCCCCGTCATCCGGGCACCGACGCGACGCGCGCCCCGTCCGAGACCAGCGAGGACCGAGAGCTGACGCAGTCGATGACGTCCTCCACGGTCCACGCGGACGCGCTCCCGGACTCCCTGCCGGGCCGGTGGGCCGGGCGGTTCAACCGCCCGGCCCAGGGGCCGCGGTGGCGGTCCCGAGCACCTGGCCGTCCGCGTCCAGGGCCTCCACCATCAGGTACGGCTCCCCACCGGTGACCGGGATCGCGGTCTCGAAGCCGTCCCTGCCGACCGTGGCCCGTTCGATGGCACCTGCCCGGTCCTCACCGGCCAGCAGCCTCCACCGGGCCACCTCGGTGGCCCCGTTCCAGGAGGCATAGGCCACGCGACCGCCGTCGTCCCGGCGGACGACCACGTCCGGACCGGACGCCGGCCGGCCCTCCCAGGCGAACGCGTAGGCACGGTAGCTGCCACCACCGCCCTCGTACCCCTCGCCGTAGCACTCGTCCCCGTGGCAGACGTCGTAGATGAGCTCACCGTCCGGGGTGTACTCGGAATACGACGGCCGGGCTCCCCAGCCGATGTGCATGTTGCCGTTGGGCAGCTGCTGGGCGTTGGCCATGCTGCTGGCCTTCCGTTCGGCGGGCGGCAGGTACTCGGTGACCACCTCGGCCGTCATCGCCTCCTCGTCCAGGGCCAGGCGCAGCCCGCGGGAGGAGGCGTCGCCCTCGTGACCACCCGCGTGGTTGTCCAGCAGTGTCAGGGTGCCGTCCGGAGCGCGCCGGGCGTCGTGCTGCCAGGCGAAGGAGGCGCCCTCGCCCATCCGGAAGTCGCTCGCGGAGCCGCCCAGGGTCCAGTCCACCGCCCCGGTGCCGCGCTCGATCCGGTAGACGGCGCTGGTATGCCGGGCGGAGACCAGCAGCGCACCGTCCCGGTCCTCGGCGATCGAGTTGATGTGGAAGTAGTCGAAGGGCTCGTCCCGGGTGCCGAGCCGCGAGGCCTGGGTCCCCTCCTCCGCGGCCTCCTCGGCGACCTCCGCCTGCTCCCGCCCGAAGTCCAGCACGGTCTCGGCCAGGGACACGTGGTCCAGTGCGCTCCACTCGAACCGGACCTCGCCGGTGGCGATGTCGACCTCCTGGATCACGGCGTCCTCGACGTACCCGTGACGAGGTCCGCCCACCTCGCCCAGGTCCGCCGGGGTGACCACGTAGGCGCCGATGAGCATGGTGCCCTCGGACGTGATGGTCGAGTCGTGGAAGTCGGCCTGACCGGGTCCCAGCGAACCGCCCGTCGTCACCCGGGCGATCTCCTCGTAGGA
>NZ_CALMQR010000153.1:0-1796 GCF_937871995.1 uncultured Citricoccus sp.
ACGCCCTGCAGATGATGAACGTGTTCTCGCCGGCCACGGCGATGGGCCTTCCGCTCATGGTGGCCGGGGTCTTCGCGCACCTGACCGGCCGGGACGGGTTCGACTGGTGGGTCCTGCTGGTCAGCCTCGTCACCATCTTCGCCCTGGTCATCGTGTCCTCGCTGGCCTCCAACACCCTCGCCCGCGCGGTCTACCAGTCCGGGGCACCCGTGGATCCCCAGACCCACCCCCAGGACCTGGCCGGTTCGCCACGTACGTCTCCCGACGCCTGAGCTCCCGGACGCATCAGGATCCTGGCTCCTGGGGGAGCGCGCCGGGCAGGCGGGGACCGCGGTCCTGACCGCGGCACGACGCGTCAGGGGCGCTGGTCGTCCTGCGTCGGGGAGGACTTGGGCTGCTCCAGGATGCGCGGTTCGTCCGCATGCTGGCCCTTGCGCTCGGAGCTGCCGTCCACCAGGTCGGCCAGCTTCGCCGCGGCCTCGGCCAGCGCACGCAGCCCGCGTCCGGCCTCCCCGCGGCCGCGCTCGGCGGCCTGACGGATCGTGGTGTCCCGCTCGGTGCGGCTCCCGGTGGTGCGGGTCATGAAGTCGTTGATCTGCTGCGTGACCGATGAGGTCGTGCTCCGCAACTGATCCCACGCGTCCGCGGTGTTGGACCGCGCCGAGACCCCCGACGTCGGCCCGCTCGCCTTCCGGCGAACCGAGACGGGCACGGCGGGTTGGTTCATGGAGTCGGCGGTGCGGCCTTCTCGAGCGGCGTTCTGGTCCTGGTGCTGTGGCTCCGAGGTCATGGGGGTGAGTCTATGCCGGGTGGCTCACTAAATGAGAAGGTCGAATGACGTGCCGGTGTCGAGATAAGGACTGCAGTGTGGAACCTTTCGGATTGAGGGAGTCTGCCATTGCCTGGCTGAAGGAACGGTCTAGCGATGGGCTGGAGGCACTGACGCGAGAAGACATTGAAGACTTCCGATTTCAGGGAGTGAAACAACGACTGCAGCCCGTGCAGACGGGTATCTGGAAACCGGCAGGGTTCGAGGCCTCATTGTCGATCATGACGGTGTACCGGCGGCCTGGCGAGAAGCGTCCCTACGAGGACGACATCGGGCCGGACGGATTAATTCGATACGCCTGGCGTGGAGATGATCCTAGTCATCCGGACAATCGCGGCCTACGTCGCGCTATGGACCTACAACTCCCGCTGATCTGGTTCGTAGGCGTTGCGATGAATCCAGCTCGCTTCCAAGCCGTCGCACCGGTGTACATCGTTGACGAGGAGGCTGCTTTCCAGCGCTTCGTGATGGCGCCGACGGAAGAACGAGATCTTCTGCCCGACATGGTTCAGGGTTCGGTCATGGAGGAATCGTTGAAGCGGTACATCAATCGTGAGACGAAGGTACGACTCCATCAACCGGTCTTTCGCTCTACCGTCTTGACGGCGTATGAAAACCACTGCGCCGTGTGCAATCTTGCCCATCCGCAACTTCTTGACGCAGCACATATTGTCCCGGACCGCGACGACTTGGGTATCTCCTCAGTCGTCAATGGAATGGCGCTCTGCAAGATTCACCATGCTGCTTTCGACAGCTTCTTTATGGGTATCCGGCCAGACCATACGGTCGAGATTCGGGAGGATTTGCTGGCAGAAGTTGATGGACCGATGCTCAAACATGGTTTGCAGGAATTGCACGGAAGCACCTTGATGGCTCTGCCTCGTGCACGATCGGAACGCCCTCGGAAGGACCTCTTAGTAAGTGTTGGGAAAGTGCTGGTGGCCCTTCCGGGTGCGGGGCCCTGGGG
>NZ_CALMQR010000154.1:0-6343 GCF_937871995.1 uncultured Citricoccus sp.
GTGCCGGAGCGACACCCGGTGCCGGAGCGACACCCGGTGCCGGAGCGACACCCGGTGCGGGAGCGACGCCCGGTCGCGCGGCCGGGCGGCTGTCACCGGGCCCTGCAACCAGGCGGCCGTCGTCGGGCCGTCCGGAGGTGGACGCCGGGGCGGGCGTGCGGGCGGACGCGGGAGGGGGCGCTGCGGTGGGCTCGTGCGCGGGCTCTGAGTCGGAGGTGGGCGCAGAGGCGGACTCGGAGGTGGGCTCGGGAGCGGATGCACGGGTGGCGGCCGGGACGGACCCGTACGCGGCGACCCAGCCGGCGGCCAGCCAGGGCGCCCCGGTGCCCATCGGGGCGCGGACGATGAGCAGCCGCTCCTCGCCGGAGGGCGTCCGGAGGAACCGGTTGAGGGCCGGGTGGGAGGCTCCGAGGTCTTCGAAGAGTGGGGTCGGCGTCATCGGCTCGGGTCCGGGATCAGTCATTCCGCTGGCGGATCTGCGCTAGTGGCACGGGGAAAGACCAGCGTGTCACAGGCGTGCGGCGGATGTCCCGGGGTGGTCGACCGACGGGGTCCGCGCCTCCGGAGCGACCAGCGCCACCCGGCCAGAGGTCCCGGCCGGCGCAGCCCGGTGAGACGCCCACTCCGGCGCATCCCGGCGAGAGGTCCCGGACGGCGCAGCCCGCCGAGACGTCCGCTCCGGTGCCACCCGGCAAGACGCGTGCGCCTGGTTGCGGATAGATCGAGCCGACCCCCATGAGATTCCCCCTCCACGTCGGTGTTCGCATCGTACGCCGGACCGGGGACGACGTGACATCACACACGTCATGTTGGTGTCCGCTGCCTCGTCGCAGGCCACCTCTGAGGCGTGGATCACGGGTTCTGTAGGCTGGTCCCCACTGTCACATCACGCCCGCCGTCCCGCCGATCCGTTCGCGGGTCCGGCCGGCCTCGCACCGCTCCCGCCGCACCCACCACGGCGGGGAGAAGACACAGAAGAAGGGGACATCCTTGTGAGATCCATCCAGAACAGGCCTGCCCTGGCGGTGATCGTCGCACTGGCCGCCCTGGTCTTCGGCGGCGCCTCCCTCTCGGGCGCCACCGCCCTGGCGACCGCGCCGTCGGCCGCTGCGGCGACGCCCGCGGGATCCGGCCAGACCTACACGATCGCCACGGACACCACGTTCGCGCCCTTCGAGTTCCGCGACTCCTCCGGGGAGCTGACCGGCATCGACATCGACATCATGGAGTCGATCGCCGAGGACCAGGGATTCGAGGTGGAGTGGCAGTCCCTCGGCTTCAACGCCGCCCTGCAGGCCGTGCAGTCCGGCCAGGCCGACGGCGTGATCGCCGGCATGGGCATCACCGACGAACGCCGCGAGATCTTCGACTTCTCCGAGCCCTACTTCACGGGCACCCTGACCCTGGCCGTGAACGAGGGCGACGAGGGCGAGATCACCGGCTTCGAGTCCCTCGAGGGCAAGACCCTGGCCGTGAAGACCGGGTCCCTGTCCGAGGAGGAGGCGAAGGCGAACCAGGAGGAGTTCGGCTTCGAGCTGCTCCCGCTGGACCAGACCACCACGATGGTGGAGTCCGTGAAGTCCGGCAACGCCGATGCCCTGATGGACGACTACCCGATCATCGCCTACGGCGTGGAGCAGGGCTCCGGCCTGGTCACGGTCGGTGAGCAGATCCCCACGGGTGACTACGGCTTCGCCGTCAACAAGGGCGACAACGCCGAGCTGCTGGCCATGTTCGACGCCGGCCTGGCCGAGCTGCAGGCCTCCGGCGAGTACGACGAGATCGTGAACCGCTACCTGGGCGGCGAGGGCGAGGACGACGGGGTGGACCGCTCCACGTTCTGGGGCCTGCTCGTCACCTCGTTCCCCGCCCTGATGTCCGGCCTGGGCAACACCCTGCTGGTCACCGCCATCTCCTTCGCCCTGGCCATGGTGCTGGGCCTGCTCTTCGGGTTCATGAAGATCGCCCGCAACCCCGTCCTGCGGGGCATCGCGGTCACCTTCATCAGCATCTTCCGCGGCACCCCGATCCTCGTCTGGGCGTTCTTCTTCTACTTCGGCCTGCCGCAGCTGATCGGCACCAACGTCAACATCTGGGTGGCCGGCGTGCTGACGCTGACGCTCAACGGTGCGGCGTACATCGCCGAGATCGTCCGCGGCGCCGTCCAGTCGGTGGACCCCGGCCAGATGGAGGCCTCGAGGTCCCTGGGCCTGGGCTACGGCAAGTCCATGCAGCGCGTGGTGCTGCCGCAGGCGTTCAAGATGATGACGCCCTCGTTGATCAACCAGCTGGTCATCATGCTCAAGGACTCCTCGCTGCTGCTGGCCATCGGCTTCGCCGAGCTGCTCTACCAGGCCCAGCAGATCTACGCCGCGAACTTCCGCGTCACCGAGGTGCTGCTGATCGTGGCCGTCATCTACTTCGTGGCCATCACGCTGCTGACCCAGCTCGCCAACTACGTGGACAGGAAGGTCAACAAATGAGCACCCAGGCCGTAGAGAGCACCGGCGGGACCGCCCCGAGCCGCAAGGTCGTGGTGGACGTCCAGGACCTCACCAAGTCCTTCGGCGACCACGAGGTGCTCAAGGGCATCACCGGACAGATCCACGAGGGCGAGGTGCTGTGCGTCATCGGCCCCTCCGGCTCCGGCAAGTCCACCTTCCTGCGCTGCCTGAACCGGCTCGAGGAGCCCACGGGCGGCACCGTGCGGGTCGGCGACTTCGACCTCACGGACCCGAAGGTGGACATCAACAAGGTCCGCCGCCACATCGGCATGGTGTTCCAGCAGTTCAACCTGTTCCCCCACATGACCGTGGCGGAGAACATCATGCTGGCCCCCACCGAGGTCAAGAACGTCTCCAAGGCCGAGGCACGGCAGACCGCCGAGCGGCTGCTGGACCGTGTGGGACTGAAGGACAAGGCCGACGCGCGGCCGGCGTCGTTGTCCGGCGGCCAGAAGCAGCGCGTGGCCATCGCCCGGGCGCTGGCCATGAGCCCGCAGATCATGCTCTTCGACGAGGCGACCTCCGCCCTCGACCCCGAGATGGTGGGCGAGGTGCTGCAGGTCATCCGCGACCTGGCCGTGGAGGGCATGACCATGGTGCTGGTCACCCACGAGATGGGCTTCGCCCGCGAGGTGGCCGACCGGGTGCTGTTCATGGACCACGGGAAGATCGTGGAGGTCGGCCCGCCGGAGCAGATCTTCGACAACCCGCAGCAGCCGCGACTGCAGGAGTTCCTCTCCAAGGTCCTCTGACCGGGCAGGGCGTTGCGCAATACGGCACGGCTCCGTAGGTTAATAGGTAAGCCTTACCTCATTCGAGGATCCCGAGGCGTCCCCGACCCGACGGAGTCCCCCTGCCATGACCGTGACGGCCACCCGGACCTACCCCGCCACGCGCGCCTACCGGACGCGCGTGACCCGGATCGACCCGCTCAGCGAGCACTTCGTGCGCTTCACGCTGGCCGACGAGGACCTGCAGTTCTTCGGCACCGGGGGCCTGGACCAGCGGATCAAGCTGATGATCCCGCGCGCCGACGGCTCGCTGCCGGACGTCGGGCTGTTCGAGGATCCCGCTCCCCCGATGATGGAGTGGTACCAGCGGTGGCGGTCCCTGTCCGAGGAGGAGCGCAACCCCATGCGGACCTACACCGTCCGCGCCGTGCGTCCCGCCGAGCGGGAGATCGACGTGGACTTCGTGCTGCACGGCACCGACGGGCCCGCCTCGGCGTGGGCGTCCACCGCGGCGGTGGGCGACGAGCTCGTGGTCATCGGTCCGGACGAGCGCTCCGAGACCGGCGGACGAGGCCGCAGCGGGGGCATCGAGTGGGACCCGGGCGAGGCCACCACCCTGCTGATGGCCGGCGACGAGACCGCCGCCCCCGCCATCTGCGCCATCCTCGAGACCCTCGACGAGCGCTACTCCGGTCACGTGTACATCGAGGTGCCCACGGCCCAGGACACCCTGCCGGTCCACACCCGCGCCTCCGTGCAGCTGCAGTGGTTGCCCCGCGACGACCGCCCCCAGGGTGAGGCACTGACCGAGGCCCTGCGCTCCTGGGGCCGGGACCACGGCGCCGCGGTCGCGGGGACGGGCGTTGTGATCGCGACCGGACGTCCCGACGGCGGCGGGGCAGGTGCCGTGGCGGGGATCGGTGCCGGGACCGAGGCAGCCGTGGCCATCGAGGCCGAGGCCGAGGCCGAAAGCGAGGCCCCGCTCTGGGACGTGCCCACCGAAGGGCCGCACGGGCGCTGGTACGCGTGGCTGGCCGGTGAGGCCGGGGCGATCACGTCGATCCGGCGGCACCTCGTGAAGGACCTCGGGATCGACCGCAAGTGCGTGTCCTTCATGGGCTACTGGAAGCAGGGCCGCGCCGAGGGCAGCTGATCCCGCGCCCGGTCCCCGGGCATGCTGCAGCCCCCAGGGCACTGCAGCCCTCATGGCACTGCAGCCCTCAGTGCGCTGCAGCCCACCTTGCGCTGAAGTCCTCAGGGCGCGCTGCAGCCCTCATGGCGCGGCAGCCCCGGCCTGGCGCTCGGGAACCCGTGCCGGCAGTGCGTTCCCGCCGGCAGGCCGGGGCGCCGCCGCAGGACATCCTCGACGACGGCAGGCCGGGATCCCCGGCTCCAGGCCCCCCGCCGACCACGTCGCCCAGGGGCACTGCCTTGGAACGTTCCCGGCCATCGCGTCCCCGCCGACCGCGTCCTCGGGGCCCATCCGGTGCGCCCTCGCCCTGAAGCAGTCCGGTCCGTGACAGTCGCGGCTGCAGGCGGCCGCGCACCAGGTGGATACCGCTGCGCATTCCTGCAGGCTGAGACACGGCTTAAACCGCAGAACCCCGCGGCCTGGTCCGTGAGGACCGGGCCACGGGGTTCCGTGGGCCGAGAGCGGCAGGCGAGCTGCCGCCGTCGGGAACTGCCGTGAGGCAGCGAAGGATCAGCGCTTCGAGAACTGCGAGGCCTTGCGGGCCTTCTTGAGGCCGGCCTTCTTGCGCTCGATGACGCGAGCGTCGCGGGTCAGGAAGCCGGCCTTCTTGAGGGCCGGGCGGTTGTTCTCCCGGTCGATCTCGTTGAGGGCACGGGCCACGCCCAGGCGCAGGGCGCCGGACTGACCGGAAGGGCCACCGCCGGAGATGCGGGCGATGACGTCATAGGCACCCTCGAGCTCGAGGAGCTTGAACGGGTCGTTGACTTCCTGCTGGTGCAGCTTGTTCGGGAAGTAGGTCTCGAGACTGCGGCCGTTGATGGTCCACTGGCCGGAGCCGGGGATCACGCGGACGCGGGCGATGGCCTGCTTGCGACGACCCACGGCGCCACCGGCGACGGTCAGGGCCGGGCGCTCGGAGACCGCAACGGCCTCGGCAGCGGGGGTGGACTCGGAGGTGTAGCTGGTCAGCTCCACTTCCTCGGTCGACTCATTCTCATTCAGAGTCATGGTTCTCCTTGAAAGATTGTGGTGGGGCTGACCCGTTACTGGGCGACCTGGGTGATCTCGAACGTCTTCGGCTGCTGGGCGGCGTGCGGGTGCTCGGCACCGCGGTACACCTTGAGCTTGTGGATCTGCTCAGCGGCCAGGGAGTTCTTCGGGAGCATGCCGCGGACGGCCTTCTCCACGGCGCGGACCGGGTTCTTCTCCAGCAGTTCCGCGTAGGACACGGACGAGAGACCACCCGGGAAACCGGAGTGGCGGTAGGCCCGCTTCTTCTCGAGCTTGGCGCCGGTCAGGGCCACCTTCTCGGCGTTGATGATGATGACGAAATCGCCCATATCCATGTGGGGGGCGAAGGTCGGCTTGTGCTTTCCGCGCAGCAGAGTTGCGGTCTGGCTGGCAAGACGACCCAGCACGACGTCAGTGGCGTCGATGACGTGCCACTGGCGGTCGGCGTCGCCGGGCTTGGGAGTGTACGTACGCACGGTGTTTGCCTTCGTGTTCGGTGTCGGTACAGTGACCTGGCCGCAGGGCGTGAGTCCGCGGGCGGGCACTGAGTTCTTCGGTGCGCAACCGGTACATCAGGTGAGGACTGATGTGAGGCCGGGTCCGAAAGCTTCCCGGCGGCGCTCCGGGCGTTAGTGACCATGCAACCAGGCCACCCGAGGGCACAGCGAATCCGGGAAAGGACACGCACAACGAAGATTTATACTACCGGACCGACGCACGGCGGGCAAAGCGTGGGTTCGAACGGCGCCCGGTTGCCGGTGGGCGCAGGTCCGGGGTCGACGTCGGGCGGCCGGGATACCGAGGTTGGGCACCCGGGGCGGGACGGGGCCGGGCCGGGCGCCCGGGATGAGGCCGGGCGGGGCGGCAGCCGGCGTTCGCACCGGCGGGGCGGCAGCCGGCGTTCG
>NZ_CALMQR010000155.1:0-1687 GCF_937871995.1 uncultured Citricoccus sp.
GGTTCGGCATCCAAACTCACCAGGTACCGCTCCGGGTGGGAGACGAAGTCCTCCAAATCCTGCACCGTGTCCGGAAGCAGGATGAACGCCTCTGACTGCAGTGCAGAAAGACGGTTCTCACTCAACCGCATTCCTTTCCTCGACGACGGACTGGCACGATTCGCGGCGGACACCAGCCACCAGGTCCCGTTCGGGCAGGCCGCGAGCCTGGTCCACGCATCCACGCCACGTGGGGAGGCGTATTGGCAATGACCGCCATGCATCAATGTCGGGCCAGACCAGACCCCACCCACCCTTCGTTCTGCTTGCTCCCGGAAGACTCACAGGCACATTCTGGCAGCCCGCGCATCCAGGCGAGCCAGAACTGCGGATGGACTTCCGATTGATCACTCAGTGCCGCCCCGCCAGGGGATCCCCCGCCGGCACAGGCGTCCGGGGGATCCCCCGCCGGCACAGGCGTCCGGGGGCATGATGGGGACGACGACTGGAATGGAGTGACCATGAATGATGCCGCCACGAGCCTGTCGGCTCTGATCACCTCCAAAAGGGCGCTCTCCGCCCCCGAACAGATCGAGGCCACCGTCCAGGCCACCGACGGGCGCTCCACCCGCATCCTCCAGGTGGTCGCCCGGTCCCCCACCGGCGAATACCGCAGCACCACCGACGACGAGACCGTCAGCTACAACCCCCGCACCCAGGAGCTGGTCTTCGAGCCGGTGGACGCCCCGCCGCTGCGCACGCAGCGCGACGAGTTCCCGATGGCCCACCCGGTGCTGGCCATGTTCAGCCCCCTGGACCTGTCGATCTGGGACTACACCTCGAACTACGAGGTCGTGGACGCCTGGCGCAACGGGGACAGCGTCCGGCTGGAGTTCGCCGGCCCCGTCGGGCGCGGCCACGCGATCGTGGACCTTCAGAACCACGTCGCCGTCGAACTGCAATACCTGGACGTTCTGTACACGGTGCGCGAGCTGTCCACCACACTCCACGGCGACGTCGGACGGACGGCCTGGACCTGACCTCACGTGCATGGGGCAGAGCGCATGGCGTTCCGGGCCGCCCCACCCGACCAACCGATCCCCATGCGGACGGCGTGGGCGTCATGCTGATGGTCCGTGGTGGCAAGCCCAGACTTCGTGCTGCTCCCGCCTTCAAGGGACATGTCGGCAGGGCGACGTAGCCCTATCCCCGGCCGGTCAGCGGATACCTGTCGGTTGACGACATCAGCCGGGTTCTTCTCCAGGCCCGGGGCTTATGCCGTCACTGAGCAGTCAGACCTCAACAAGTCACCGTTGATCAGCAAGGATGCAAGCTCACAGCGCGACAAACGGAGCCGAATCCTTGGGCGACGAGGTTGCGCAGAGGGAGTTGACGATGTCGGACGACAAACCGGTGAAGCACGTTATCCATGCCCGCTTGCGGAGGATGGGAGCCGCCTATGCCTTGGCAACAGCAATCGGGTTACTTCTCGCTATCTGGACCCAGAGCTCGGCAGTGTTCATTGGTGTCGCCATCGCAGCCGTGGGCGTCATCGTCTTTTTCATCACTACCGAACGAAACGCCCGGAAAGACAATTTCGAGTGATCGCCTGTCGCAAGCGGATCGACCAACGGGAGGCCTCGCCGTGAGGCACCGGGCCCCGATGACCTAACCAAGCCCATCCCCTTGCAAGGCCGGCACCAGGCCC
>NZ_CALMQR010000156.1:0-1730 GCF_937871995.1 uncultured Citricoccus sp.
GGGCCTGGTGCCGGCCTTGCAAGGGGATGGGCTTGGTTAGGTCATCGGGGCCCGGCGCCTCACGGCGAGGCGTCCCGTTGATCGATCCCTTTGCCGACGGTGCGCCTGAGCCCTGAGCCCTGAGTCCTGAGCTGCAGACCCCAGACATTTCTGAGAGCAGATAACGACAGCCCCGCGGATCAGTCTGCGTCCTCGACCTTCGCCCGAAGGTAGTCGATGTAGTCGGAGCGGACGGTTCGACGCGCTTTCGGCCGCGAGCCCTTGTTGATCATTGCGACGTACTTCTCCAGATGGGCCGGATTGTTGCTCGTCCAGCCGTGAGCGACGGCCCACCCGGCCAGAGCCGGTCCATCCAACGTGTACCCAGCGTCGTGGAGCGCCAGCAGCGTCGAGACGACGTCGTCCTTCTCGTAGCCGGCGGCGATCGTGTTGTTGTGGTTGATGGTCATGGTGAGGCTCTTCATGCCCTCTTCGACAACCGGGTCAAGCGCCGGGGTCAGCTCTTGCCACGGGGCCGTGGTGCCCAAGAGTTCGGGCCGTGCCGCGCTGACCCAAGGACGCAGTTTGTCGTCGTTCCACGACACGACGCACAGGGCACGGATGCTGTTGCTGTTCGAACCGGTGAACTCGGCAATGTCGTTGGGATCGGGCCACGCCATGAGTACGGGACCAGTGTGCCTGATGTACGCTCCTCCGCGCGCAGTGACGTGGTCGACGGCGCGGGAGGAAGAGACGAACCGCTCGAGTAGACGGTTATTGCTGAGGTTGCTCTTCAGGTGGGTCCACACGGTGATGTGGTCACCGTCCTCCATGTGGGCGGCACACCACGCGAAACCCGCGTGCAGACCGTCGTCGTCCGCGCTCGTCACAGCGGACGGGTAGTCGACCTCATTGTGGAACATGGCCCCTCCTGAATGGATCAGTGCAGATGAGACCAGCCTAAAGGTGCGCACTGACAAAGCTTTGGAGTTACGCAGCCCCAGCCATGGCCCCTTTCGGAACCCGATTAACGTCCCAGGACAGTACAGCTAGTCGTCCGCCGTCCCGCATGCCGAACCTCCACCGGCCCCGTGAGGAACTGAGTCGGCCTTCGCCGGCCCCGTCCCAGCGAGGGATCCTCGAGCGGATCATTTCGGCCGTGTTTCGTTCAGGAGCCGGACCCTCGCGGACAATGAGGGCATGATGAGCAAGAGGCACCATCAGACCGCGAATAGGGCGGCTCTGGATGATCTGCCAACGACGGCATCCAAGGGATCTTTGGCAGAGCTTGCGGCGGGTTATCTGACGTCGATGCGTCCCTACCTCGACAGAACACGGGAGCTGGAGGAGAACACCGAGACCGTTCAGGATGTCGAGGGCGCTGGCGCGCACCACGCTTCTTTGCTGCACAGCGAGCAGGTGGATCAGTGCGCGGACGCAGTTTCTGATGTGTTCTCGACGGGCACGGACGGTGACCGCCACTTCTTGCTCTATGAGTTGCTGTGCCAATCCGGCGATCCCTACGCGGAGGCCTGGATACTGACCTACTGGCAGGACGACATTCGCCCACCTTTCCCACCAGCGCTTCGGGACCTCGTCCGCCAGGCAACCGGGCGCACCCCGAGCCTGACGCCGACGGCCACCGAACTCGGATGGTTGGACTAAGCCCACCAGCCCACGACCCGCTCAAGGATCCCTTAGTAAGTGTTGGGAAAGAGATCATTTCGTGGCGTGTGGTTGCCATGGTCGGC
>NZ_CALMQR010000157.1:0-1555 GCF_937871995.1 uncultured Citricoccus sp.
AGGAAGGCCAGGTGCTCGGCCAGTTCCGGGTCCGCGGACCCGGTCTCGGCCAGGTGGCCCGCGAGGAGGGACTGCACCTGCTCCTTGTGCCGGCGCACCGCCTCGCGGCCCGGTGATCCCGCAGGGAACTCCGCGGCGGCATTGAGCAGACCGCAGCCGCGGAAACCGTGCTCGTACGCTCCGGAGGCGTGGTCGAGGTAGGCGTCGAAGACCGCCAGGACCCGGTCCCGTGGGCACTCGGCCTGCGCCACGCGCGCCCGGTAGAGCTCCAGCCACTCCTCGTGCCGCGCGGTGACGTAGGCCCGCGTCAGCTCCTCCTTGGAGGAGAAGGTGTTGTAGAGGCTCTGCTTGGCGACCCCGGCCTCAGCGATGACGGCGTCGATCCCGGTCGCGTTGATCCCCCGGGCGTAGAACAGCCGGGACGCCGCCGCCAGGAGGCGGCCGCGCACCGATGTCGTCCCAGTCCCCGGTGCCTCAGTCCCCGGGGATGTCCCTCCGGTCATGCCCCCTCCCTTCGCTCGGTAGACAGATCAGTCTAGTGGGGTCACGGCACCGGTGGGAAGCCGCGTTCGGGGGCCACCGGTGGGCCGCGCTCCGACTCCTGCCGATCCGCCTGGTCCGGACCCTGTTCACCGGTGCGGGACGGGAGTACCGTTCCTGCACGAGGGGTCTTCGGGTGATGGGAGCGAGACATGCTGGAGACACTGGACCAGTGGGTCGAAGGGTCCGCCTACGAGCGGTTCATGGGCCGGTGGAGCCGCAAGCTGGCACCGGCGTTCCTCCAGTGGCTGCAGCCCCCGCCCGCAGCCGACTGGCTCGAGGTGGGGTGTGGCACCGGGGCGCTCACCTCGGCCATCGTCACCGAGTCCGCACCCGCGTCGGTGGTGGCCTGCGATTCCTCCGAGTCCCTCCTCGACTACGCCCGGGAGCACGTGCGTGATGACCGGGTGCGGTTCGTCCTGGCGTCCGTTCCGGACCTGCCCGAGCGCGACGGCGGGTACACCAGCGTCACCTCCATGCTGGCGCTGAACTACTTCCCGGACCCGGCCGCCGCGGTGCAGCGGATGATCGAGCTCACCGCGGGACCGGACTGCCTGGTCTCGGCCTGCGTGTGGGACTACGGGGAGAACATGCAGATGCTGCACTACTTCTGGAAGGCCGCCGCCGCGGTGGACCACCGGGCCCGGGAGTTCGACGAGGGCCACCGGTTCGGCCACTACCGTCCCGCCACCCTGGACCCCCTGTTCCGCGGGCCGGGACTGCGGGGCATCCGCTGCGAGCCCCTGCGCATGCACACCGTGTTCGCCGGCTTCGACGACTACTGGCAGGCCCTGCTCCACGGCACGGGACCGGCGCCGACGTTCCTGGCCTCCCTGGACGAGGACCAGCGCGCCGAGGTGGCCCGCCGGCTCCGGAAGCACCTGCCCGGCCGCACGCTGACCAGGATCACGCTGACGGCCCGGGCCTGGGCCATCCAGGGCACCACGCACTGACGGACTGCCCTCAGACGGCCCTCGGAGGGGGCCGGGTCCCGGCCGTCCTGTCCGCACCGGTG
>NZ_CALMQR010000158.1:0-8761 GCF_937871995.1 uncultured Citricoccus sp.
GGCGCGACGACCTCCGGCGGCTCGGCCATCCCCGCCTCCCCGGCGGTGAGCAGCAGGTAGCAGACCTCGACTCCCCGCCGGGTCCAGGTCGCGACGGCGGAGGAGGTGCCGTACTCCATGTCGTCCGGGTGCGCGACGACACACAGCACCCGGGACCAGTCCGCGTCGGGCACAGCCGGCAGCGGCGGCGGTACGGCGGGTCCCGTCGTGGGGTCCTTCACATCGTCCAGTTCCTTCCCGTCCTTCCCGCCACCCATCTCGCTCACCGCCCCAGCACGTGACGCAGGGCCGATTCCAGGTCCGGGTGCCGGAACCGGTAACCGTCAGCCCGGGCCTTGTCCGCGCGGGCCTTCTGGTCCGCCTCCACCAGCAGGCGGTTGCCCTCTTCGCCGAGCACCATCCGCGGCGCCACCGGCGGCAGGGGCAGCGCCGACGGGCGGTGCAGGACCCGGCCCAGGGTCTGGGCGAGCTCGCGGGCCCGCACGGGATGCGGCGCCACGCCGTTGACGGGACCGGTGAGGGTGCCGGACAGGGCGGCATGGGCGAACACCCCCACGATGTCGTCGATCGAGATCCAGCTCTGCCAGGGGTCCCGGTCCGCGCCGCCGAAGGGCCCGCCGGTGCCCATCGGGCCGCCGGCGCCGACCAGGAACAGCGGCAGCACCTGCTGGAGGATGCCACCGGCCGGGGTCTGGACCAGCCCGGTGCGGACCATCACGGTCCGTACTCCCGCCTCTGCCGCCGGGGCGGTGGCCTGCTCCCACTGCTGGCAGACCTCGGCCAGGAAGTCCGTGCCGGCGGGGTCGGTCTCGTCCAGCCCGTCACCGTTCGGCCCGGTGCCCGCCTCGGCCCCGTAATACCCCACCCCGGAGCCGTTGACCAGCGTCCGGGTGCGGCCGTCGTCCGCGAGGTCCGCCAGGGTGCGGGCCAGCAGGCCGGTGGTGTCCAGCCGGGACTGCAGCACCGCGGTGCGGTGGGCCTCGGTCATCCGGCCGCCGATGCTCTCCCCCGAGAGGTTGACCACGACGTCGGCCTGCCGCAGGGCGTCCGGGTCCAGGCTGCCGGCGGCCGGGTCCCAGGAGATGGCCGGCCCCCGGTTCCCGGAGGCGGTGCTGCCGGGCCGCACCAGCGGGATGACCCGGTGGCCACCGCCGGTGAACAGGGCCGTCAACTGGGTGCCGATCAGTCCGCTCGCGCCCGAGACGGCGATGGTCAGGGCCTGACCGCTGCCATGGTGGGCGTGGAAGTCCAGGTCGTCACGCACCTGGGCGTGCCGGTAGGCGAACTGGCGGTCCAGCTCGGCCTCGAAGTGGTCCTGCGTCCAGTGCTCGGTGGAGCGCCCGGCCTGGCCGAGGCGGCCGAACAGGGGGGCCCCGGGCAATTCGTACTCGATGTGGTCCACCATCACGGTGCCGGGAGAGCCGTCGGCGGTGTCCGCCTCACCGGGGGCCGCGTCCTCGAAAGTGTGCGTGTGGACCCAGGAGCGCAGGGGCCCGGAGGCCATCTCGTCGCGGAACATGGTCCCGTCCTCGAAGGCGGTGTGCCGGGCCGTCCACGGCACCTCCGGGGCCAGCCAGGCCGGCAGGCTGACCGGCAGGATGGTGCGCGCGAGGCCGGCCGCGGACTCCAGGCCCAGGCCCAGCGACCCGGGGGCGCCGATGCCCAGCCGGGCCTCGGCGCCGACGTCGATCCCGTCCGGCTCCCGCCGGACCGAACCGGCGAACGGGGGCGTGAGCCGGACCAGGGCGCCGGGGCGGGTGAACCAGGCGAAGACGTCACGGCGGCTGAACGGGAGGTGGACACGACGCTCGAAGACAGGCATGGGGCCAGTCTTGCACTGAGCCCTGCCTACGGTGAGGGCATGAGTGCGCAGAATTCCCTGACCCGAGGATCCCCGGCCCTGCTGGGCCTGATGTGGATCGCGCTGTGGGGGTTCTCGGGGTTCTTCCTCAGCTACTCGACCATGGTGCCGATCAGCGTGGAGCGGGGCCTGTCCTCCGTCACGGGTGGCGCGCTGCTGCTGGTCATGATGCTCAGCGTCATCGCGGTCCAGCCGGCGGCTCCCGCGGTGCAGCGGCGCCTGGGGCCGCAGCGGGCCATCGGTGGGTCATTGCTGCTGATGGCGGCCGGACACGGTGCCGCCGTCCTCGTGCCGGACCCGGCGGCGGGCCTGCTGGCCACGGGGGTGGCCGTCGGCGGCGGGTTCGGGGTCCTCGTGGTCCTGGCGACCGCTGCCGTGCCCGCCGTCACGAGCCCGGAACGGGTCGGCCGGGCACTGGGACGGTTCGGGGCCATGACCGCTGCCGCCGCCGCTGCCGGCGCGCCGTTGGGGCTGTGGCTCAGCGCCCAGGTGCCACCGGAGGCGTTCCGGGGGTTCGCCGCCGCGGCGGTGCTGCTGGCCCTGCCCGCGCTGCGGTTCGTCCCCTCCCGGTCCTCCGTGCCCGGGACGCGGCCGTCCGCGCGGCCCGCCCCGGGGAGGGACCGTGCGTCGGGATCCTTCTGGTCCGCGCTCGCCCCGGTGCTCCTGCCCTTCCTGGTGAGCATGTGCGCCTACGGGCTGGTCATCGCCTTCGGCCCGGGCGGGGGCACCGCCCATCCCGCCCTGTTCATCGCCACCATGCAGGCGTCCGCGGTGGTGAGCCGGTGGGTGGCCGGTGCGCTGACCGACCGGGGGAACCCGGGCACGGTGTACACCGTAGGCATCGTCATGACCGTGCTCGGGCTGGTCACCGTGGCCCTGGTGCCCCCGGGGTGGGCGCTGGCGGCCTGCCTGGTGCTGATGGGGCTGGGCGTGGGGGCGGTGCAGTCCGCCAGCCTGGTGCTGGCCTTCGCCCGGGCCGGCAGTCGCGGCCAGGCCAGCGTCGGGTGGAACATGACCTTCGACAGCGGCCTGGGCCTGGCCGGGCTGTTCGGCGGGCTGGGTTTCACCTTCCTGGGAACGGGGCCGACGTTCGCCGGGGTCGCCGGACTGTTGCTCGCCGCCAGCCTCCCCCTGTGGTCGTCGCGGCGCTGACCGCGAGAGGCTGGGGAATGTCGCGAACGTCCAGGCAGAACTCTTAACCAACCCCTGCTGAGGAAGCCGAACCGGAGACTTTCGCGAAAGCATCACGCTCGCGGGCCATCGGCACTTCGCAGGCTTCGAATATCGCCCTGACGCCCCCCTTGTTTTGTCCACAGAGACATATAGCCTCGGTGTACCAAACACCTTGATGGGGGATCCAGCATGCAGTTTACTGACCGTCTTTTCTCACTAGCGGCCAAACTACAACAGCAGAAAAGTGTCATCGAAACCGAAGAGGCCACGAAGAACGCACTGGTCATGCCGTTCATCTCGTCGATATTGGGCTACGACGTGTTCAACCCTCTTGAGGTGGTGCCAGAGTTCACCGCTGACGTGGGCATCAAGAAGGGCGAGAAGATCGACTACGCGATCGTCCATGACGGTGAAGTGCAGATGCTCATTGAATGCAAGAAGTCTCTCGGTTCCCTGACGCTCGAGCATGCCTCGCAGCTATACAGGTACTTCGCGGTGACCAATGCGCGAATCGCCATTCTCACCAACGGAGAGGCATACCAGTTCTACACGGACTTGGACGCTCCCAACAGAATGGATTCCAAGCCGTTCCTGGTTCTCGATCTCAATGATATTGATGAGGCACTGATTCCGGAGCTTCGCAAACTCTCCAAGGATGAGTTTGACCTCGACTCGGTCGTCAGCGCTGCCGAAGAACTCAAATACATCGGTGCCCTGAAACGCGTGATTGGTGGTTACTTCACGACTCCTGACGAGGAATGGGTGAAGTTCCTCGCCTCAAAGGTGCATGAGGGAGCGATGACACAGAAGGTCCGGGACCAGTTCAGCCCCTTGGTCGCGAAGGCCTGCCGTCAGTATCTGAAGGACCAGGTCAACGACCGTCTCAAGGCCGCGCTGGGAGAGTCCTCACCATCAGCGGCAACCGAGGAGCTCGCCAGCAATGTCACCAGCGGGGAAATCGCCGAGCGCGATCTCATAGATGTCGTCGCAGACGGAATCGAGACCACTGTTGAAGAGCTGGAAGGCTTCCACATCGTGCGCGCCATCGTCTGCAGTGAGGTCGGTCCGGAGCGTATTGTGCACCGTGATGCAAAGTCCTACTTCGCAATTCTGCTGGATGACAACAACCGGAAACCCATAGCCCGCCTCCACTTCAATCGATCTCAGAAGTACCTGGGTATCTTCGACGCACACAAGGCGGAGACCCGCGTTCCGCTCACGAACTTGGTGGACATCTACAACCACGCCGAAGAGCTCCGAGAGAGTGTTCGCGGATATCAGACCGCCTCTTGATCTGATGGTCCTCGGGCTTATCAGTCTCCACGCGAGCGGTCTGGCCATTCCGGTCCAGAGGGCGTCCCCATAGTCTGATCCAAAAGCGACGGCGGTTCTGTTCGTTGCCGTATTCGGGTGAGTTGAGGGGAGCGGTGAGATGACGCAGCACGAGGATCCGCAGGTGGCGCGGCACGCGCAGTCGATGGCCGGGCAGGACGGGACCATGCCGGCACAGCAGCAGGAACCGCCCGGGCTGACCGCCCCCATGGACCCGGTGCCGGACCACGGGGAGTCCAGCTGGGTCGGGCGGGGCCGGCTCGAGGGGCTGAAGGCCCTGATCACGGGCGGTGACTCGGGCATCGGTCGTGCCGTGGCGATCGCCTTCGCACGGGAGGGTGCCGACGTGGCGATCAACTACCTCCCCGAGGAGGAGGAGGACGCCCAGGACGTGGTCGGCTGGATCGACAAGGCCGGCCGCACGGCGGTGACCGTACCCGGGGACCTGCGGGACGAGCAGGAATGCGGGCGGATCGCCGAGGAGGCGGTCGCGGGACTGGGCGGCCTGAACATCCTGGTCAACAACGCCGGTTACCACTGGGCCCGCGGAGAGCCCGGGATCGAGGGGCTGCGGACCGAGGACCTGGACCGGGCGGTGCGGACCAACCTGTACGGCACCCTGTGGCTGACCCGGGCGTGCGTGCCGCACCTGTCCCACGGGGACTGCATCATCAACACCACCTCGGTACAGGCCTACCAGCCCTCGGAGACGATGATCGACTACGCCGCCACGAAGGCCGCCCTGAACAACGTCACCGCGAACCTCGCCGGCGAGCTCGGGCCGAAGGGCATCCGGGTGAACGCGGTGGCGCCCGGACCGGTCTGGACGCCGTTGCAGCCGGCCACCAAGACCCCCGAGGCCGTCTCCCACATGGGTGCGGACACCCCGCTCGGCAGGATCGGCCAGCCCGCCGAGCTCGCCGGGGCCTACGTGTTCCTGGCGAACCCGGCCGAGGCGAGCTACGTCTCCGGAACGGTGCTGGGTGTGACCGGCGGGCTGCCGGTGTTCTGAGACCCCTCCGGCGGACCGGACCCTCCGGGACGTCTCCACCACCCAGGACATCCCCGACGAACGATCGGCGCCCCACCATGCAGCGGAACGAGCTCGAGGCCCCCATCGCCACCAAGATCCTGCGGCGGCTGAGGACTGCCACGGAGTCCGGCCGGATCACGTGGTCTCCGGTGCAGGACTGCGTCCCCGACCGGGACTGGCTCAGCGGCCGGTTCGCCGTGGCGACGATCGAGGACACCGTCGAAACGGGCTTCGCGGGCGGCGACGCCGTCCGGGCGCGCCCACGTGGAGCACGAGATCCCCCAGCTGAGGGTCGGGAGCGTCCCCGAGCCGTTCGACGGGGCCGTGCTGTCCCGGTTCATCCAGAGCCTGGACGCCCTGTCCACCTGAGGGGCCGGGACGTCGACGGCGAGGCCACGCAGTATCGACGGTGACGCCGATGACCGTTGCCGCGGCAGGACCCTGACCTGTGGGAAGGGTGAGGGCGCGCGCACCCAGCGACTCGGGGGGACGTCGGCGGTGCGGCTGTGCCAGACTGGTGCCGCGCCACATCTCCCGCGCGGGAGAGTGCCGGTGCTGCAGGATCCGGGCCTCCGGACCCGGCGGCGCCGGACGCCGAAGGAGCAATCTCTCCCCGAGAATCTCTCAGGCCCACGTACCGCGCAGGGTCGGCGTCTCTGGAAAGTGCCAGGCCCCCAACGCCTCGGCCACCGACGGTGCAAGCACGTATCCTCCAGATACGTGCGGAATCTCTCAGGTCGATGACAGAGCGGGGAGGTACCGATCCGCGCCCGAGAAGCGCCTTGGAGGAGAACCCATGAACGCCATCGTCACCCCGTCCACCGGTCAACGCCACGAGCCGCGGGACACCGCGTCAGCCCCGTTCACCAGCCGTCACATCGGTCCCCGCCAGGCGGACGCCGAGACGATGCTGGCCGCCCTGGGCTTCGAGTCCCTGGAGGCCCTCGTGGACGAGGCCGTGCCCGCGGACATCCGCCAGCACGAGCCCCTGAACCTGCCCGAGGCCCGGACCGAGGCCGCCGTCCTGGAGGAGTTGCGGGCCATCGCCAACCGCAACATCGTCAAGACCCAGATGATCGGCCAGGGCTTCTTCGACACGGTCACCCCGCCGGTGGTGCTGCGCAAGGTCCTGGAGAACCCGGCCTGGTACACCGCCTACACCCCCTACCAGCCGGAGATCTCCCAGGGCCGGCTGGAGGCCCTGCTGAACTTCCAGACCATGGTCGCCGACCTCACCGGCCTCGAGATCGCCAACGCCTCCCTGCTGGACGAGGCCTCCGGCGCCGCCGAGGCCGTGCTGCTGATGCACCGGGCCAACCGGAAGAACGCCAACGGCATCACCCTGATCGACGCCGACCTCTACCCGCAGACTCGCACCGTGGTGGAGGGCCGTGCCCGCGCCCTCGGCCTGGACGTGCGCGTCGCGGACCTCTCAGCGGGCCTGCCCGAGGACCTCGCGGCCGATCTGGAGGAGAAGGGCCTGTGCGGCATCCTGCTGCAGCAGCCCGGGGACTCCGGCCGGATCCACGACCACTCCGCGGTGATCGCCCAGGCCAAGGAGCGCGGCGGCATGGTCGCCATCGCCGCCGACCTGCTCTCCCTCGCGCTCATCGTCCCCCCGGGCGAGCAGGGTGCGGACATCGCCGTCGGCAACACCCAGCGCTTCGGCGTCCCGCTGTTCTTCGGCGGCCCGCATGCCGCCTACATGGCCGTCCACAAGGGCGTGGAGCGCCAGTTGCCCGGCCGTCTCGTCGGCGTCTCGCAGGACGCGGCCGGCCGGCCCGCCTACCGCCTCGCCCTGCAGACCCGTGAGCAGCACATCCGCCGCGAGAAGGCCACCTCGAACATCTGCACCGCCCAGGCCCTCCTGGCGATCACGGCCTCCATGTTCGCCGTCTACCACGGCCCGGACGGCGTGCGGGCGATCGCCGAGCACGCCCACCGGCAGGCCGGCCGGCTGGCCGCAGCCCTGCAGTCCGCCGGGTTCACGCTGAACCACGAGTCCTTCTTCGACACCGTGCAGGTCTCCGTGCCCGGACTGGCCCGCACCGTGGTCAACGCCGCCGAGGCGGCCGGGGTGAACCTGCGCCTCGTGGACGCGGGCACGGTCGGCATCTCCTGTGACGAGACCACCACGGACCGGGACCTGCTCGCGGTGCTGTCCGCCTTCGGCGCCCCCGCGGAGGCCCTCCCGGCCGGTGCCGGGAGCGGGCAGTCCGGGGACACCGGGGCACCCGACGCCGGCCGGGCCAGCGGGCACATCCCCGCGTCCCTGCAGCGCACCAGCGAGTACATGACCCACCCGGTCTTCAACACGTACAAGTCCGAGACCCAGATGCTGCGCTACATCAAGCGCCTCTCCGGGTACGACCTGGCCCTGGACCGCACCATGATCCCGCTGGGCTCGTGCACCATGAAGCTCAACGCGACCGCGGAGATGGAGTCCATCTCCTGGCCCGAGTTCTGCTCCATCCACCCGTACGCGCCCGACCACCAGACCGAGGGCTGGCGCTACCTGCTGACGGACCTCGAGGAGAAGCTGGCCGAGATCACCGGCTACGCGGGGGTCTCGGTGCAGCCCAACGCCGGTTCCCAGGGGGAATACGCCGGCCTGCTGGCCATCCGCAAGTACCACCTGGCCAACGGTGAGGGTGAGCGGGACATCTGCCTCATCCCGGCCTCGGCCCACGGCACCAACGCCGCCTCGGCGGTGCTGGCCGGGCTGAAGGTCGTGGTGGTCAAGACCGCCGAGGACGGCACCATCGACAGCGCCGACCTGGACGCCAAGATCGCCATGCACCGGGAGCAGCTGGCGGCGATCATGATCACCTACCCCTCCACCCACGGTGTCTACGACGCCGACGTGCGCGAGGTCTGCCGCAAGGTCCACGAGGCCGGCGGCCAGGTGTACATCGACGGGGCCAACCTCAACGCCCTGGTCGGCCTCGCCCAGCCGGGCAAGTTCGGCGGCGACGTCTCGCACCTGAACCTGCACAAGACCTTCTGCATCCCGCACGGCGGCGGCGGTCCCGGCGTCGGCCCGGTGGCCGTGGCCGAGCACCTCGTCCCGTTCCTGCCCAGCCGGGAGGAGCCGATCACCTCGGCGCCCTGGGGTTCCGCGGGCGTCATGCCGATCTCCTGGGCCTACCTGTACCTGATGGGCCCGGAGGGGCTCACCGATGCCACCCGCTACGCCCTGCTCAACGCGAACTACGTGGCCAAGCGACTGGGCGAGTACTTCCCGGTGCTCTACACGGGTGAGACCGGGCTGGTCGCGCACGAGTGCATCCTGGACCTGCGCGAGCTGACCGCCCGCACCGGGGTGACCGCCGAGGACGTCTGCAAGCGCCTGATCGACTACG
>NZ_CALMQR010000159.1:0-2965 GCF_937871995.1 uncultured Citricoccus sp.
GGGGCTCGGCGCTGGCCGCCGCGGCCTGGGCCCTCTCATGGTTTCTGCTGGAACCCGCTGGCGGGTTCCAGCGCCTCGTCGCGGCCACGCCCGGCCTCGATGCCGACGAGATCGCCGAGGTGCTGACCTTCGGACCGGAGACGACCCTGCTGCCGGATTCGTCCTGGTGGTGGCTGGCGACCGTCGCGCCCTATTCCGAGACCCCGTTGAGCCTGCTCCACACGCTGGGGGCGGCCATGGCCGCGCTCGGCCTCTGCCTGCTCATCACCCGTCGCGGAGGCAAGGTCTTCTCGCCCTTCACCGCGATCGGCGCGATGACGCTGACCCTCTACTCGGCCCACTGCATCATCCTGATGCTCGCCATCCTGGACGAGGGCCGCCCGGTGGTGTCCCTGTGGATCCAGATCATCGGGTTCATGCTGTTCGCGCTGATGTGGCGCGCCTCGATGGGCAAGGGCCCGCTGGAGGCGATCATCTCCGAGTCCAGCGACTGGACCCGGCGCCGCGTGCGGGAGGGACGGACAACGCCCTCCCTGGATTCAACCGATAGAGCGCCTCGGGGGGAGGCTGGTACGCCTGCTGATCCCCCACGGCAACACCCGTCTTCGGGTGCGAGACCGGACACGCTCCGTTCAACCCGGGAGGATGCGTGATGACCCACCGAAAGTCCGTTATCCCCCGCAGCGTGGCCCCGAGGAAGGAATCGATGATGAAGATCTTGATTGTGGGAGCCGGGGCCACCGGCGGGTTCTTCGGCACCCGCCTGGTCCAGGCCGGCCGCGACGTCACCTTCCTGGTCCGTCCGCACCGGGCCGAGCAGTTGCGCCAGGGACTTCGCGTCTACGGGCCGGGGTACGACGAGACGATTCCCGTCCGGGCCATCACCGCACAGCAATTAGAGGACCCTTATGACCTGGTCCTGCTGATGACCAAGGCCTGGGCCCTGGATGAGGCCATGGAGGACATCACCCCGGCCGTGGGACCGGACACCACCATCCTGCCGCTGCTCAACGGCATGGCCCACCTCGAGAAAGTCAACAACCGCTTCGGCCAGGAAAGCGTGCTGGGTGGGATCGTCCGCGTGGTCACCACGCTCACCCCCGACGGCGCGGTCCACCAGCTCAAACCCGGGGCCACCCTGATCTTCGGCGAACAGGACCGGCGCCGCACAGACCGCGCGGCCCGCATCGAACAGGAGCTCAGGGTCCCCGGTTACGACCTGGTCCTGGACGAGGACATCCTGGCCGCCATGTGGCACAAGTGGGCATTCATCGCGGCAGGTGCCACCACCACCTGCCTGATGCGCGGCACCATCGGTCACATCCTGGCCACCCCCGGCGGCAGGGACTTCGTCCTGGCCGTCATCGACCAGACCGAACGCGTCGCCGCAGCGGCCGGATACCCCGTCTCCGAAGCCGCGCATGCCGCAAGCCTGGAGATGTTCACCGAACCCGGCTCCGTATTCACCTCATCCCTCTACCGAGACCTCACCGCCGGACTCCGACACGAAGGCGAACACCTGCTCGGCGAGTTCATTGACACCGCCGAACGGCTCGGCGTGGACGTCCCCCTGACCCGACTGGCCCTGACCCACGTCCGAGTCCACGACCAGAACAGCAGCCCCCACCACCACGCCCGATCAACTAAACAAGAAGAGGACGTGCTGAAGGCCTAGTCGACTCCGAGGCCGCCACCACTAGCGACCACGTGTGGTGGACGAACCCATCTTTATCCCAGCGCCGCTGCGGCCCCTTCAAGCGGTCAGTCGTTCCCGCCCTGAGGAACCCATCCGAAATGCTGCCCGCTGACGAATCCTCGGGCACCTTCGACTCGGCCACTGGCGAGCAGCCCATCGTGCTGCTCATGGAGCTGCGCGAACGCTCCGAAACCACCATTCTCCCGGCCATCCACGACCTGGGCCCGACCAAGCCCTGCGGTGGGACCCTCCGCGTCAACGTCGAGAGAATCCCGGCAGCCTCACACCCGCCCGATTGATCAAAGGCTTCTGGAGCGAGCAATGGTCACCATAAGTCTTTCCTCACCCGGGATCCCGCTGTCCTCATAGTGGTTTCTAGGGGTGGGGTGTTATTCGGTGCGCCAGTCCGACCAGACCGCTTCGGCCCCGGAGTGGCCGGTGACCACGACCTGGTAGATCAGGATCACTGCGGCCAGGACGGTGAGCACGCGCAACACCCATACCATCCATGGAGTGTTCCGTGCGGAGGCCAGCCACCGCACACGTTTGGTGACCCAGGGGCCGGTGACCGCTATGGTCAGGATCGTCACGACGGCGAAGATCACCGCGACGGTCTCGAGCCGGTCCCCCTGGGTGGCGTGGGCCTCAATCAGTTCGCTGGCCTCCCCGCCTTCTTCCAGGGCTTCTTCTAAGGCCTCACCGGCGTTGGCGGTGAGCACCGTCAGCACAGCAGTGATCACCGCCAGGATCACCACCGGCCACTCCAGGACGCGTTGCCAGGGCGGGCGCAAGGCGTAGACGATGCTGGCCAGACCGGCCACGGGGGCGAACGCGACCACCGCGTGCAGGAACATGATGTGTGCGGGAAGCCCGAGGATCTCCAACATCATGATTGCCTTTCGGGATTCAGGTGCCCCCGTCTTGCAGGTCGACACGTCCGTGTACGTGCGCCCCTGCAAGGAGCCGTGTGCCTCGTCGGTGGATCCCGGCTGGGACCTGCCTGACGTTCATGGTGGACTCCCCGCCCGGTGAACACAACGGGCGGCCAACCAGTGCCTACCTCGGCGCACTGCCCGTCTAGGCATTGTTGAGAAACTGGCTCCCGGGGAGGAGCCGGCACTGACGCCTGCCCCGGACGACCCAACCCCAACCGCACTGTCGACGAGGACATAAACCCAAACCCACCGAAACTATGCCGGAGAGGGATCCCCTTACGGATCCTCTGATGGCCGTCACCTCTCCTGGACTGTTTAGATAAGCACCGTTTCC
>NZ_CALMQR010000160.1:0-33216 GCF_937871995.1 uncultured Citricoccus sp.
GGGATGCAGAAGGTCTTGTGCAGGTTCAGGTGCGAGACGTCGCCGCCGAACCTGCCCGGCTGGGCGAGGCCGACCAGGGCGTTGAGGTTGGCCCCGTCGAGGTAGACCTGCCCGCCGGCGGCGTGGACCTTGTCGCAGACCTCGCGCACGTCGGCGTCGTAGACACCGTGGGTGGAGGGGTAGGTGATCATGATCGCCGCCAGCTGCTCCCGGTGCATGGCGATCTTGGCGTCCAGGTCGGCGCTGTCGATGGTGCCGTCCTCGGCGGTCTTGACCACCACGACCTTCAGCCCGGCCAGCACCGCCGAGGCGGCGTTGGTGCCGTGGGCCGAGGCCGGGATGAGGCACACGGTACGGGCGGAGTCACCATTGGCCAGGTGGTACTGGCGGATGGCCAGCAGGCCGGCGTACTCACCCTGGGACCCGGCGTTCGGGGCGATGGAGACGCCGGCGTAACCGGTGATGGCGCACAGACGGGACTCCAGGTCGCTGATCAGCTCGTGCCATCCGGCGGCCTGGTGCGACGGGGCGAACGGGTGGATCCCGGCGAACTCCGGCCAGGAGATGGCCTCCATCTCGGCGGCGGCGTTGAGCTTCATGGTGCACGATCCCAACGGGATCATCGTCCGGTCCAGCGCCAGGTCCCGGTCAGAGAGCCTGCGCAGGTACCGCATCATCTGGGTCTCGGACCGGTGGGTGTTGAACACCGGGTGGGTCAGGAACTCCGAGGTGCGCACGAGGGACTCCGGCAGGGCATACCCACGGTCCACCTCTCCCGTGGCCGCCGCGACGGCGGCATCTGCCTCGGCCACGCCGAAGGCCACGGCCACCGCGGCCACGTGCTCGGTGACCGTGGCCTCGTCGGTGGACACCGAGACGGTGTCCGCGTCGATCAGGCGGAGGTTGACCCCCAGCGTCTCGGCGGCGTGGACCACGGACTGGGCACGACCGGGCACACGGGCGGTCACGGTGTCGAAGAACCGGTCGGCCAGCAGCTCGATGCCTTCCCCCTCCAGGACCACGGCCAGGGTCCGTGCGTGACGGTGCACGCGGTGGGCGATCGCCGTCAACCCTGCGGGGCCGTGGTAGACGGCGTACATGGAGGCGACCACGGCCAGCAGCGCCTGAGCGGTGCAGATGTTGGAGGTGGCCTTCTCGCGGCGGATGTGCTGCTCGCGGGTCTGCAGGGCCAGTCGGTAGGCCCGGGCCCCGGTGTCATCGGTGGACACGCCCACCAGGCGCCCCGGCAGGGACCGCTCCAGGCCGCGGCGGACGGCCATGTAGGCCGCGTGCGGGCCGCCGAAGAACAGCGGGACACCGAGGCGCTGGGTGTTGCCCACGGCGATGTCCGCACCCTGCTCCCCGGGCGGGACGATAAGGGTCAGGGACAGGATGTCGGCGGCCACCGTCACCATGGCGCCGCGGTCCTTGGCCGCGGCGATGACGGCCCCGTGGTCCACGACGGCGCCGTTGTTTCCGGGCTGCTGCAGCACGATCCCGGAGATCTCACCTTCGGGCAGCCCCGCGGTCAGGTCGGCGACCTCGACCTCGAAACCCAGTGCCTGGGCGCGTCCCTGCACCACGGCCAGGGTCTGGGGGAAGAGGTTGGTGTCCAGCACGGTCTTGCCCTCGGCGTGGGCCTTGTTGGTCCGGCGCATCAACAGCACGGCCTCGGCCACCGCGGAGGCCTCGTCCAGCAGGGAGGCGTTGGCAACCGGCAGTGCGGTCAGGTCCGCGACCATGGTCTGGAAGTTCAGCAGGGCCTCGAGCCGGCCCTGGGAGATCTCCGGCTGGTAGGGGGTATAGGCGGTGTACCAGGCCGGATTCTCCAGGACGTTGCGCAGGATCACCGGCGGGGTGAGGGTGTCGTAGAAACCCTGGCCGATCATCTGGGTCTTGAGGACGTTCTTGGAGGCCATCTGCCGCAGGTCCGCCAGGACCTGGGCCTCAGAACGGGGCTCGGGCAATTCCAGCCGATCCTGTTGGCGGATGTCCACCGGCACCGCCGTGTCCACCAACTCGTCGAGGCTGTCGTACCCCAGGGTGCGCAACATCTGGGTCGCTGCCTGCGGGCCGGGACCGATGTGACGTTCGGCGAAGGAGTGGTCGCTGAGCTCAGCGGCGGTGGGGCGGGCTGGGGTGATCGTCATGAGAGGAACTCCAGAGGTCTGCGCGGTCTCCCGCGGTGTCTATGGGTTCCTCCCCGATCTGTTGCACAGCCTGAGAGTTTCCGTCCCACCCGGACGGGGTGGGACTTGCTCCTTCGGCGAGCACGGAGAACTCCGCACTACTTTCCAGATGCGCCTCGGTGCGGCGGTACGGGGGCCTGAGAGTTTCCCGGGGAGGAAATTGCTCCTACGGCGCCCGACCACGAATGCTGGACGGGACTCTCCCGCCGCACGTGAACGGCCAGACTATGTGATTGCAGTCACAGCGTATACGTACTTTCTGCCGAGTGCAACGGCACTCGCATTCACGTCATCCTGGGTCACACAGGTCCTCCTCGCCGCGGTCCTGCTGCGGATGCCCCTGTCTCACCGCCCCCGCAGCCGCCGGGCCGTGCGGAGCAGGATTCGGTGCGGAAATTCGAAAATCCATTGTGCGCCGAGGTGACTGTCACCTAGGATGTGAGGGCTGTCACAGTCGAATGGCCGTTGACGTGCGGCGGGAGAGCCCCGACCAGAACACCGGTCGGGCACCGTAGGAGCAATTCCTCCCCAGGAAACTCTCAGGTCCCCGGACCGCCGCACCGAGGCATCTCTGGAAAGTAGCGCGGAGTTCTCCGTGCTCGCCGACGGAGCAAGTCCCACCCCCTCCGGGTGGGGCGAAACTCTCAGGCCGTGCAACAGAGGGGGAGGAACCCACGGACGACGCGGCACACCGCGCAACTTACTGGAGTTCCTCAATGACCCTCACCCCAGCACGCCCCGTGAGCACTACCGAGCAGTCCCCGCATCTGGAGCGGGCCCTGTCCAACCGGCACATCCAGCTGATCGCCATCGGCGGAGCCATCGGCACCGGCCTGTTCATGGGCTCGGGGAAGACCATCTCGGTGGCCGGGCCCTCGGTGATCTTCGTCTACATGATCATCGGCTTCATGCTGTTCTTCGTCATGCGCGCCATGGGTGAGGTACTGCTGAGCAACACGGACTACAAGAGCTTCTCCGACTTCGCCGGTGACCTTCTCGGGCCCTGGGCGTCGTTCTTCACCGGGTGGACGTACTGGTTCTGCTGGGTGGTCACCGGCATCGCCGACGTCGTGGCGATCGCCCACTACGTGTCCTTCTGGTGGGGGGACCTGCCGCTCTGGATCCCCGCGGTGGCCTGCATCGTCCTCCTGGTCGGGCTGAACCTGCCCTCCGTCAAGGCGTTCGGCGAGACCGAGTTCTGGTTCGCGCTGATCAAGATCGTGGCCATCCTGGCGTTGATCGTCGTGGGTCTGGGCATGATCATCACCGGCTTCGAGTCCGACGGCACCCGGGCGGCGTTCTCCAACCTGTGGACCGAGGGCGGGATGTTCCCCACCGGCTTCATGGGCTTCGTCGCCGGGTTCCAGATCGCCGTCTTCGCCTTCGTCGGCATCGAGCTGGTCGGCACCACCGCGGCCGAGGCCAAGGATCCGGAGAAGAACCTGCCCCGGGCGATCAACTCCATCCCGGTGCGCATCCTGCTGTTCTATGTGGGTGCGCTGATCATCCTGATGGCCGTGAAGCCCTGGACCGCCTACAGCGCGGATGAGTCACCGTTCGTGGGCATGTTCGCCCTGGCCGGGCTGGTCGGCGCGGCCGGGGTCGTGAACTTCATCGTCCTGACCTCCGCCACCTCCTCGGCCAACTCCGGGATCTATTCCACCTCGCGCATGATCTACGGCCTGGCCACGGAGGGCGACGCCCCCAAGGCCTTCGGCCGGCTGTCCTCCCGGAAGGTCCCGAAGAACGCGCTGCTGTTCTCCTGCATGTTCCTGCTCGCCGGCGTCGCACTGCTCTATGCCGAGGGCAGCGTGGCCGAGGCCTTCACCCTGGTCACCACCGTCTCGGCCCTGTGCTTCATGTTCGTGTGGTCCATCATCCTCGTCAGCTATCTCGTCTACCGCCGTCGCCGCCCGCAACTGCACGCCGTGAGCGCGTTCAAGATGCCCGGCGGTACGTTCATGCCCTACGTGGTGCTGGCCTTCTTCGGGTTCATCATCTGGGCGATGACCACCCAGGCCGACACCCGGGCTGCCCTGCTCGTCACCCCGGTGTGGTTCCTGGTCCTGGGCCTCGGTTACCTGAAGCTGCGCCGCAACCCCGAGCACGCCGCCCTGCGCGCCCTCCACGAGGCCAAGGTCCGCCAGGAGCTCGAGGACCGGGACGTCCACGCTCAGGATCCGGCCCTCGCCCCCTGAACCGTCTGTCCCGCCACCGAGATCTCGCCATCCCGTCCGTCCCCCCCAGGCCGCCACCTCGGCGGGCTGGGTGGGACGGACAGCGGTACCCACCGGCCCGGGCGGAGAGTGCCGTCCCCACGAGGCCGGTGTGGGGTGAGGGCGAAGACCTCCAGACGATGCGCGGACGCGCAGACCGGTACCTGCGCCGAGGAGCAGAACCACCCTCCGCGGTGCCTCCACCGTCCGGGGGCGCATCGGGGGACCGTCGGCATAGCGCCGGCGATGACGGCGGGGTAGGTTGCTGGCATGACGGCGCATCAGCCTTATGAGACGCTGCGTGTGCATGACGGTGTTGAGGTGCGCCGGTACCCCGAGCACGTCCTGGCAGAGACGACCGTCGAGGCAGGCTTCGAGGATGCCGGCAACCGCGCCTTCCGCATCCTGTTCGGTTATATCAGCGGAACGAACCAGGCCGAGCAGAAGGTGGCGATGACGGCGCCGGTGCTCCAGGACGCCCCGTCTGAGTCCATCGCGATGACCGCTCCCGTCCTGCAGGAGGACGCGGACGTGTACCCCGACGGCACCGGCAGCGGGCGCTTCCGGGTGGCGTTCGTCCTGCCGGAGGGATTCACCCTCGAGAACGCCCCTCGCCCCACGGATTCCCGCGTGCGGTTGCGTCGTGTCCCCTCGACCGTGGCCGCGGCCATCCGGTTCCGTGGACGCTGGAGCCAGGCGAACTATCGCAAGCACCTGGAAAAGCTGCGCACCGCCCTGCGCGCCGAGAACCTCTCTCCGGTAGGACCACCACGCTTCGCCCGGTTCGATCCTCCCTTCAAGCCCTGGTTCCTGCGCCGCAACGAGATCGTCCTGAGCCTGCAGGACCCGGTCGATCCGCCCAGTCCACCCGAGAAACGTCGCTGAGGGGCTCTCGACCACTACCCGTGCAGAGCGTTTGGGGCCAGATCACAAGCTGTGGGTCCCTGCCGGGGGGTTGCGGTGAGCGCGTCCGTGGGGCACAGCGCCTGACCACCTCGGGCCCCGTCTCCGGCACTCCGGCGTGGAGGCGTGGGCGGGGGAGCCGGGGGTCAGACGCCGTGGGTCAGGAGTGGCGGGTCAGGAGGGTGGCGACCCGGCGGATCTGGTCGGGCTGGAACCCACACCAGTGGTCCTCGTCGTCGACCACGACGACGGGGGCCTGGCTGTAGCCCAGCTCGTTCTGGATGTAGACCAGGGCGTCCGGGACTTGGCGGACGTCGATCTCCTCGAAGTAGAGCCCGGCGGTGGCCAGGGCGGTCTTGGTGAGCCGGCACTGCATGCACGCCGGCCCGGTGGTGTAGACGGTGATGGTCCTCATCGGTGCGCTCTCCTTCGCTCCGTGACCCCTCTGGGATACCAGCCGGAACGGACACGTTTAGCCGGCCGTGATGGATGAGTGGTCGGAGGCGTGGGACGGAGCGGACTGATGAGCAGGTGAGGGGTCGAAGCCGTCGGAACCGGGACAGTAGGCCCACTCACGCAGGAAGGCCCCGCCGGAGCGGGGCCTTCCTGGTGTGGTGTTGTGTCAGTGCTCGAGGGTGCCGCGGCTGCCGGTGGCGGCCAGGGCGTCGGGCACGTCGTGATGGTCGTGGGTCTTGGCCTCGGCCAGCTCCGCACGGCTCACCGGCTCGACACGGTCCTCGTAGAACCAGCGGTTGAGCTTGGCGCGGCGCTTCTCCCCGCCAGAGATCTTCCCGTCCGGTCCCGGCTGGGCCGGGACGGGACGGTTCGCCTCGAAGCTGACCAGCTGGTAGAGCCGGTAGTCGTCCAGGCGTTCGTGCCGCTCCCGGAACTCGCCGTCCGGGGTCATCTCGATCACACCGGCCTCGCGACCGTGCAGAACGATCTCGCGGTCCTTGCGCTGCAGGGACAGGCAGATGCGCTTGGTGATGATGAAGCCGATGAACGGGCCCAGGATGAAGATCCCGCGCAGCCAGTAGGTCACGTCGTTCAGCGACACCCCGAAGTGGGTGGCGATGAGGTCCGAGGAGGCCGCGGCCCACATGGTGCAGTACCAGATCACGCCGGCGACGCCGATGCCCGTGCGGGTCGGGGCGTTGCGCGGGCGGTCCAGGATGTGGTGCTCGCGGTTGTCCTTGGTCACCCAACGCTCCAGCCAGGGCCAGGCGATCATCGTGCCGATGAGGATGGCAGCCGGGATCATAGGGAGCAGTACGCCCATGGCCAGGGTGTTCGTGCCCCACGGCAGCGGGATGTTCCACTTGAAGGAGAAGTCCCCGAGGACACCGGGCATCAGGCGCAGCGCGCCGTCGACCCACCCGATGTACCAGTCCGGCTGCGTACCCGCGGACACGGGGGAGGGGTCGTAGGGGCCGTAGTTCCAGACCGGGTTGACGGTGAACAGCCCGGAGATCAGCGCGATGATGCCGAACACGATGAAGAAGAACCCGCCGGCCTTGGCCGCGTACACCGGCCCGACCGGGTAGCCGACCACGTTGTTCTCGGCCCGGCCCGGGCCCGGGTACTGGGTGTGCTTGTGGACCACGACCATGAAGAGGTGGGCCACGATCAGCAGCAGGATCACACCGGGCACGAGGAACACGTGCAGGATGTACAACCGGCCCACGATCGCGTCCCCGGGGAACTCCCCGCCGAACAGGAAGAAGGAGATGTAGGATCCCACGATCGGCAGGGCCTTGATGACCCCGTCGATGATCCGCAGGCCGTTGCCCGAGAGCAGGTCATCGGGCAGGGAGTACCCGGTGAACCCGGCGGCCAGGCCCATGATCAGCAGGACGCAGCCCACGACCCAGTTCAGCTCACGGGGGCGGCGGAACGCACCGGTGAAGAACACGCGGAGCATGTGCACCGACATCGCGGCCACGAACAGCAGGGCCGACCAGTGGTGCACCTGGCGCATGAACAGCCCGCCGCGGATGTCGAAGGAGATGTCCAGGGTGGAGGCGTACGCGGTGGACATCGGCACCCCGTACAAGGGCTTGTACGAGCCCAGGTAGGTGACGTGCGCCATCGAGGGATCGAAGAAGAACGCCAGGAACGTGCCCGAGAGCAAGAGGATGACGAAGGTGTACAGGGCGACCTCGCCGAACATGAACGACCAGTGATCCGGGAAGATCTTCCGGCCGAACTCGCGCACCATGGGCGAGGCCCCGACGCGGGTGTCGACGAAGTTGGCGATCTTCCCCGTGGGGGTCGATGCCTGGTACTCGGTGGTGGATGAGGTGCTCATCGGTATCAGCCACGCTCCCAATATGCCGGTCCAACGGGCTCGTGGAAGTCGCTCTGGGCGACCAGGAAGCCCTCTTCATTGACGGTGATCGGCAACTGCGGCAGCGCATGGCCGGCCGGGCCGAAGATGACCTTGCACTCCTGCGTCAGGTCGAAGGTCGACTGGTGGCAGGGGCACAGCAGGTGGTGGGTGTGCTGCTCGTAGAGGGCCACGGGGCACCCGACGTGCGTGCAGATCTTGGAGTAGGCGACGATGCCGTCCACGTTCCAGTCCTCGCGCTCCGGGGAGATCTGCAGGTCCTGCGGATCCAGGCGCATCAGCAGCACGACGGCCTTGGCCTTCTGGTTGAGGTGCTCAGTGGGCGGCAGCTCGTTGAGCCCCTCGGGGATGACGTGGAAGGCCGAGCCGACGGTGACGTCGGAGGCCTTGATCGGGGTGCCGGTGGGGTCCCGGACCAGGCGCACGCCTGAATCCCACATCGTGTGGCGCAGACGCTCGACACCGAAGTTCTCGGTGGCGAGTTCGGAGCGGTTGTCCGAGTCGTCAAGGTCGCGGAAGAGCGCGATGGCCGGCAGGGGAGCGAGGGCGACGGCGCCGATCAGCGTGTTGCGGAGCAGCGGGCGACGCTTGAACTGGGACTCCTCGACGATGTCGTCGATCATCCCGACGGCGACCTGACGGTCCTCCTCGGTCCGCACCTCGTGGCGTGCCTCGGAGACCTCGTGGTCCGGCATCAGGGTCTTGGCCCAGTGGACGATGCCGACGCCGATGCCGAGCATGGAGAAGGCGGTCCCCAGCCCGAGCAGCATGTTCTGCAGGCGCACGGTGCCGATCTCGGTGTCCGGACCGATCTGTCCGACCACGAAGTAGCCGACGAAGAACAGCACGGTGCCGATGATGGAGATCCCGAACAGGACGGCCACCTGGCGCTCGGCCCGCTTGGCCGCCCGCGGATCCTCGTCGGCCAGCCGCGGACGGTGCGGCGGGATACCGGGGTTGTCAATGGCGTATTTGCCAGACTCCTCCACACCGGCGTGCTCAACGGCGCCCGAGTGCTCCGGACCTCCGTGGCTTTGCTCAGACATCGATCTGAATCCTTTGCTTGAGTGATGGTGACGTTGTGTGTGGCGGGCGCCCCCACGGCGCCGTCAGGTCAGGAGGACCGCGAGGTCAGCCAGACCATGAAGCCGACGATCAGTGCCAGGCCTGCGGTCCAGATGAACAGGCCCTCGGACACCGGGCCGAGCGAGCCGAGCTTGGCGCCACCGGGGGATCCCTGGGTCTCGATCTCCTTGAGGAAGGCGATGATGTCCCGCTTGTCCTCCGGCTTGATGTTGGAGTCGGAGAAGACCGGCATGTTCTGCGGGCCGGTGACCATGGCCTCGTAGATGTGCTTCTCGGAGACACCGTCCAGGCCCGGGGCGAACTTGCCACGGGTCAGCGCGCCACCGGCAGCGGCGGCGTTGTGGCACATGGCGCAGTTCACGCGGAAGAGGGTTCCGCCGTTGCCCAGGTCCACGTCCTCGTGATCGGTGTCCAGGTACTGCTCATCCGGAATCGACGGACCGGCGCCGAGGGAGGAGACGTAGGCGGCCAGCTGCGCCGTCTGCTCGTCGTTGAACTGCTTCGGCTTGGCCTGGGCCTGCGGCCCCTGCATCTGCATGGGCATGCGGCCGGTGCCGACCTGGAAGTCGACGGACGCGGCGCCGACGCCGACCAGCGTGGGGCCGTCCTGGGTGCCGACGGCCTCGTAGCCGTGGCAGGTTGCACAGTTGGCGTTGAAGAGCTTCTCGCCCTCGGTGATGTCCTCAGCGCTGTAGGTGGAACCGGTGGTGGCGGCCTGGGCCTGGTTCATGGTGCTGGCGACGGAGTAGAGGCCGCCGGTGATCAGAAGTCCCAGAAGCAGCAGCGCGAGCCCGGCGATCGGGTGGCGCCGTTTCTGTGAGAGTGCCTTCACGGTTGGTTCCTTACGTTTCTTGTGACCGGAGCAGGGTGACGTTCCGTCTCCGGTCGACCTCAGTGTGGTGCGAGAGTGCCGGTGACGGCGTGGCCTATTTCAGGAAGTAGACGATGGCGAAGAGTGCGATCCAGACGACATCGACGAAGTGCCAGTAGTAGGACACCACGATGGCCGAGGTGGCCTCGTGGTGACCGAAGCGCTTGGCCAGGTAGGCGCGTCCGATGATGAACAAGAACGCGATCAGCCCGCCGGTCACGTGGAGGGCGTGGAAACCGGTGGTGATGTAGAAGGCCGAACCGTAGGCGCTGGCGTCGATGGTGACCCCGTGGGAAACGAGCACGGCGTACTCGTAGGCCTGGACGGACACGAAGATGGCGCCCATGATGAAGGTCAGGATGAACCACTCGACCATGCCCCAGCGCTTGAGCGAGAGGAGCCCACCGGTGCGGTGCGGCTGCAGGCGCTCGGCCGCGAACACGCCGGCCTGGGCCGTGAAGGAACTGGCCACCAGGATCAGGGTGTTCACGAACGCGAGGGGCACGTTCAGCGTGGCGGTGTTCTCGGCCCACAGCTCGGGAGATGTCGAGCGCAGGGTGAAGTACATGGCAAAGAGGCCACCGAAGAACATGAGCTCGCTGGAGAGCCAGACCATGGTGCCTACTTGCACCATATTGGGTCGGCTGGGGAGCCCTGTCGCGGGCCTGGGGAGGGCATGGGTTGCAGTCGTCACCCGCCCATTATGGCCCTAAAACGTCTCACGGCTCCAATGCGACGAACGTGTCGGCGTTTCCCTCTGTTCCCGGTTCCGCGCTGTTCGCACGCGATTCCACGGCTACGCCCAGGCTTCGTACAGGTTCGCAGGTCACGGACGTTCCGGCCAGGGCGGGTGCGCCGGGACCCGACCGGCGGCCCGGCCGCCGGGGCGAGGCGCCCGCGAGGCGGTGCCGGGGCAACAGTGTGTCGCCGATCCCGGTGCAGGTGGGGGCCGGGACTAGCATGAGCCCGTGAGCACTCCGACTGAATCCCTGTCCTGGCCGTTCATCTTCAGCCTGCTGCTGGGCCGGAGAGACCTGACCACGGACCAGGCGATGTGGGCGATGCGGGAGATCATGTCCGGCAATGCCACGGACGCCCAGATCGCCGGCTTCCTGGTGGCACTCTCCGCCAAGGGCGAGACGGTCGACGAGCTGCTCGGCCTCACCCAGGTCATGCTGGACAACGCCGTGCACCTGAACGTCCCGGGGGAGACCCTCGACATCGTGGGCACCGGCGGGGACAAGCTCGGCACCGTCAACCTCTCCACCATGTCCTCCCTCGTGGCAGTGGGCGCGGGCGCCACGGTGGTCAAGCACGGCAACCGGGGGGCGTCCTCCACCGCGGGTGCGGCGGACGTGATCGAGGCGCTGGGCGTGGACCTGAACCTGCCCGTGGAGAAGGTCGTGGAGTGCGCGATGAAGGCGGGCATCACCTTCCTGTTCGCCCAGGGATACCACCCGTCCATGAAGTACGTGGCGCCCGCGCGCAAGCAACTCGGCGTGCCGACCGTCTTCAACTACCTCGGCCCGCTGACCAACCCCTCCGGGGTCCGGTCCCAGGCACTGGGCTGCGCCAGTGCCCGGATGGCCCCGCTGCTGGCGGGGGTGCTGGCGGATCGAGGCGTGCGCAGCCTGGTCTTCCGCGGCAGCGACGGGCGGGACAAGATCACGACGTCGGGTCCCACCGCGATCTACGAGGTGCGGGACGGCGCGGTGGAGGAGTACGAACTCCACCCCGAGGAGTTCGGGATCCCGCTGGCGCCCGTGGAGGCCCTGGCCGGCCGGGACGGGGCGTACAACGCCGGGATCGTCCGGGACCTGCTGGCCGGGCGCAAGGGACCGGTGCGGGACGCGGTGGTCCTCAATGCGGCGGCGGGACTCACCGCCTTCGACACGCGTGCCGATGGTCACCTGTTCGACCGGATCCGGGCCAACATGGACCGCGCCGTGGAGTCCATCGACTCCGGCGCGGCCCAGTCCGTGCTGGACACCTGGGTGGCGGTCTCCAACGCCTGAGGGGCTCCCCGGAGGGACGACCCGGGAGTCTCCCGCAGGGTCAGCGCTCGATGTTCTCGAACCCGAGCGCGAAGCCCTCTTCGAGGTCGTGCTGGGAGTAGGCACGGAACGCGAGCATGGTCTCGGTGTCCCGGACGCCCTCGACCTTGGACAGGTGGTCGGCGATGACGTCGGCCAGGTCGTCGAACTGGCGCAGGCGGACCATGGCGATGAGGTCCCAGTTGCCCGTCACGGAGTACACGGCCGTCACGCCCTCCAGGTCCGCCAGCTCGGTGGCGCATTCCGGAATGCGGGTGGGGTCGGTCTTGATCATGACGAATGCGGTCACCATCACGGTTCCTCCTGGATCGGTCGGTTGGAGGCCGCACTGCTCCGCGACCCCCGACTCATCCTAGGACCGCGCGCGGCGGCCGGGCCGCAGCAGGAGCGTCGTGACGAGCCGGCGCCCGAGCAGGAGGACGCCGAGCACCAGTGCGGTCACCAGCTGGAAGGAGGGGGCCGCCGTGTCCCCGAACAGGACGCGCAGCAGCAGACCGCCCGCCACGGTGACCAGCCACACCACGACGCCGGCCGGCCATAGTCGGGCCCACTGACGGCGGGTGGCCAGGGTGATGAGGGCCCAGGCGATGAGGAACGGCAGGGCGGTCCACAGGATCCCCGCTGGATCCATTCCGGATGCATGGGTCCTGCGGCCCAGGGTGGCGAAGAGGATGATCAGCAGGACGTCCACCCCGAGGGCGAGCCCCGGCCACCACGCGGACCGGGCCGGTGCGGTGGGGGAGGAAGCGGAGGTCTGAGCGTCTCGGGCCATCCCTCGATCGTAGGCGACGACCGAGAACCGCCTTTGAACAAACCCAGAGCGTTGTTGTTACGAGAACAAACCTCTAGGATTGTGCACATGTTCGTGATGACGATGGACCAACGGGGGTCGAGTTCCGGCCCGGACCGGGTGGCCGGGCTGGTGGACGGGCTGAACGCGGAGGGGCCTGAGCGGGGGATCGTGCGTCCCTTCCAGCGTACGGCCGGTGACGAGGTGCAGGGGCTGCTGGACCGGGCCGACGTCGTGGTCGGCATCGCCCTGTCGGCGGCACGCTCCGGGCACTGGAGTGTCGGGATCGGCGTGGGGCCGGTACGGGAACCCATGCCGCGGGAGACCCGGGCCGGAGCCGGACCCGCCTTCGAGAACGCCCGCGAGGCCGTCGAACGGGCCAAGCACTCCCCGGGCCACGTGGCGGTGTCGGCGCCCGTGTCCCGCCCCGCAGTGGCCGGGGCAGCGATGGAGGACGCGGACCCGGCGGGACTGCTCGAGGCCGTGGAGGCCGGACTGCAGCTGCTGGCCGAGCTGGAGTACCGGCGCAGCGAGGAGGGACAGGACGCCGGACGGCTGGTGGACGACGGACTGACGCAGCGCGAGGCGGCCGAACGGCTGGGCATCACCCAGCAGGCTGTGAGTTCGAGACTGCGCTCGGGTCTGTGGCATGAGACCCGCCGCCTCGCCTCCGTCGCGGCGGCCCAACTGGAGGGGCTGGACGGGCGGCTGGCCGCCGGAGGCTCAGCGCCGGGGGGCCTCCGGTGAGTGGGTTCTCCGTCGCGTCCCTCGTCCTGCTCGTGATCGCCGGGATCCTGGCCGTGCCGCAGTACTTCACCCGCACGCGCGGCACGGCGGGCAGCCCCCACCGGGTCCTCTACGCCACGGCCCTGGTCCAGCTGGTCCTGTTGGGGATCTCCGCCGTGACCGCCCTGCTCTCCGGCGGCGGGGCGGGGTGGGCCGTGGCCGCTCCACTGGCCGTGCTAGCCGCCACCCTGGGCGGTGGGTCTCCCACCACGGCGATCCTGCAGATCTCCTTCAACGCCTCCCACCCGGAGCACCAGCCCATGCTGACCGGCAAGGACGGGGAACCGGTGTTCAACGAGGAGGTGGACGCCCAGCCGGTGCTGCGCGGTGGCGCGTGGATCGGCGTCCTGGAGCGCCTGGCCGTCTCCTCCACCCTGTTGATGGGCTGGCCGGAGGGGCTGGCCATCATCCTGGCCGTCAAGGCCCTGGGGCGGTACTCGGAACTGGGCAAGTCCGGTGCCGCCGAGCGGTTCATCCTGGGTACCTTCGCCAGCCAGCTCTGGGCGTGCGCGTGCGTGGGCGTGGCCGTCCTGCTGCGCTGAGGACTGGCGTCACCGCGGCGCCGGTCACACGCAGAACTCGTTGCCCTCGGGATCCGCCAGTACCGTCCAGCCGAACGGGCCCTGCCGTCCGGACCCGATGCGGGTAGCGCCCAGAGCGACGAGTCGCTCCACCTCGGCAGCCCTGCGGTCGTCGTCGGCCCCGGGTTGGCGCAGGTCCCAGTGGACGCGGTTCTTCACGGTCTTGGTCTCGGGCACCGGCTGGAACAGGATCCGCGGCCGGTCCTGGGCGCCGGTCATGCCCGGAGGCGGGCCGATCGCCGCGCCGGCCACCCAGACCAGCCGACCGTGGTGGGTGGTGGTCTCGTCCTCGGTGGCATGGCCCTCGGCGACCATCCGCCGGATGAAGTCCTCGTCCTGGACCTCGACCTCCCAGCGCAGGGCCTCGGCCCACCAGTCGGCCAGTTCGTGGGGGCGGGCGCAGTCGACGCAGATCTGCAGTCCGTAGGCGGGGGAGCGTTCGGTCATGCACCCACGGTAGGGGCCGTCGACGCCTGCCCTGAAGGGCTGCGCTGCTGCCGTCCCCACCACGGGGTCACGCGGGTGCAGGTCCCGCCCGGCCGGGCCGGGGGACTCATCTGCGCCGCCGGCGTCGTCCGCTGAAGGCCAGGTATCCACCCAGCAGGCCTGCGGCACCGGCCGAGGCGGCGGCCACGGGGCCGCGCAGCGCGGCGGTGCGTCCGGTGCCGGAGGTGGCCACGATGCCACCGGCGACGTGGATGAAGGACGCGGCCAGCAGGCCGGCGACGATCCGGTTGCCGGCGAGCTGGCTGTGCGTGCGCTGGTGCTCGAGCTCCTCGGGTCCCAGGGTCAGCTGGGGTCCGCCCCGTTCGACCAGGTCGACCAGGCTCTGCAGCAACCGCGGCGCGTCCTCACCCGCCTGGCGCACGTCGTCGACCACCTCTCCCAGGCGGCGGCGGAGGGCGTCGAGGGAGTAGCGCTGCAGGACGAGCCGCCGGGTGAACGGGGCCAGGACGACGGCGAGATGGAAGTCCGGGTCGAGCCGGCGCCCCAGCCCCTCGGCCATGACCAGCATCTTGAACAGCATCGCCAGGTCGTTCGGCAGGTGCAACCGGTGCCGGCGCAGCATCCTCAGGACGTCGTTGATCAGCGCGGACACGGGGAGATCGGAGATGGAGTGGCCGCTGAAACGCTCGATCAGCGCCCCGGCGTCCTCCTTCAGTGCGGCCCGGTCGACCCTCTCCGGTGACCGGTTCAGCCGCAGCAGCGCGGAGGTCGCCCGGGACGGGTCCCCCCGGACGATCGCGACCAGGATGTCGCCGAGGGTCTCCTTCAGCTCGTCGTCGATCGTGCCCACCATGCCGAAGTCGATGATGCCGAGCGTGCCGTCCTCCTCGACGAAGAAGTTGCCCGGGTGCGGGTCCGCGTGGAAGACGCCGTGCTCGAACACCATCCGGCACAACACGCCGGTGGCCCGCTCGGCCAGCTCGGACCGGTCGATCCCGGCGGCGGAGATCGCCTCCACGTCGTGGATCTTGATGCCGCGGATCCGTTCCAGCGTGAGCACGCGGGACGAGGTGGTCTCCCAGTGCACCACCGGGATGTGCACCGCCGGGTCGTCGGCGAAGTTCCGCGCGAACTGCTCGGCATTGCGTCCCTCGCGGAGGTAGTCCAGCTCATGGTGGAGGGTCTCGGAGAACTCGCGGACGAGGCCGAGGACGTCGTGGTCCCGGGCGAAGTCCCAGCGCCGGGTCGCCTGCTGGGCCAGGTTCTCCAGGATGTCCAGGTCCTGGTTCACGGTCTCCACCACCCCGGGGCGGCGCACCTTGACGACGACCTCCACGCCGTCGAGGGTGGCGGCGTGGGCCTGTCCGATGGAGGCGCTGGCCAGCGGCTTCCTCTCGAAGCCGTCGAAGACGGAGGTCGATCCCAGTTCCTCGGTCAGGACGGCCATGACGTCGGCGGCGGGGATCGGACCGACCTGGTCCTGCAGCCTCGACAACTCCCGGACGTAGGGCGGTGGCAGCAGGTCCGGTCGCGTCGAGAGGATCTGCCCCATCTTGACGAAGGTCGGCCCCAGTTCCTCCAGGGCCATCCGGACATGCTCGGGCCGGGAGTACGCCTGGCCCGATGCGTGCCGCGGGATGCGGTGGAACGGGAAGCGGCCGGAGAGACCGAGCGCGCTGACCACGAACCCGAATCCGTGGACGGAGAAGACCTCGGCGATCTCCCGGTAGCGTTCGGCCCTGGAACCCATGATCGTGCACCTCCTGTCGGGGTCGAGTCTGGCACAGTCGCCCCGGGATGCTGTCCGTGCCGTGCCGGCCGGGGATACCCTGCTTCCATGTCCTCCGCTGGCGCCCTGGAGCGGGTGGCGGGGCTGGTCCCCGGAGTCGGGGTCGCCGCGCGCTACCAGCGTCGCTGGCTCTGGGCCGACGCGCGCGCGGCACTGGTCCTGACGGCCGTGCTCATCCCCGTGGGGATGGGGTATGCCCAGGCCTCGGGGCTGCCGGCGTACACCGGCCTCTACGCCACCATCGTGCCGATGCTCGCCTACGCCGTGTTCGGCCCGTCGCGGATCCTGGTCCTGGCCCCGGACTCGGCGCTGGCGCCGATCCTGCTGGTGACCATCACGCCGCTGGCGGCCGGGGACGGGGCCCGCGCCGTCGCGCTGGCGGGGCTGCTCTCCATCATGGTCGGGGTGCTGCTGGTGCTCGGCGGCGTCCTGCGGCTCGGGTTCGTCACCGACCTGCTGTCCGTGCCCATCCGGACGGGGTTCCTGAACGCGCTGGCACTGCTGGTGCTGGCCTCGCAGCTGCCGGGGCTGGTCGGCATCGACGTCGACGCCGCCGACCCGCTCGGCCAGGTCACCGGGACGGTGGCGGGCATCGCGGCCGGTGCGGCCTCGCCGCTGGCCGCGGCGCTGGGCGTCGGCACGCTGACGGTCATCCTGGGGTTCCGGCTGCTGCCGGTCGCCAAGGTGACGGGGACGATCGTTGCCGTGGTCGCCGCCGTCGGGATCACCGTCCTGTTCGGCCTGCAGGACCGGGTGCCCGTGGTGGGGGAGATCCCCCGGGGCCTGCCCGCGCCCGCCCTGGGCGGGCTGGGATGGCCCGACGTCGGCGCCCTGGCCTGGCCCGCGGTCGGCGTGGCACTCATCGCCTTCGCGGACTCCATCGCCCTGTCCCGGGCCTACTCCGCCCGTCAGCAGGAGGACGTCGGGGGCAACCAGGAGATGGCGGGGCTGGGCCTGGCCAACATCGCCGGCGGGTTGTTCGGGGGTTTCGCGGTCTCGGCCTCCGGGTCGCGGACGCCGGTGGCCGAGCAGTCCGGGGCCAGGACCCAGTTGGCCCATGTCCTCAGCGCGCTGCTGATCATGGCGTTCATGCTGCTGGCTCCCGGGGCGACCCGGTACCTGCCGGAGGCCGTCCTGGCCGCGGTGGTCATGGTGGCCGCCCTGAGCCTGCTGGACGTGGGGCGGTACCTGAGGCTGTGGCGCATGGACCGGGTGGACGCCGCGCTGTCCACGGCCACGCTGCTGGGCGTGTTCCTGGTCGGCGTGCTGGAGGGCCTCGGACTGGCGATCGGGCTGGCGTTCGTGGCCTTCGTGGTGCGGGCCTGGCGGCCCTACCGCACGGAGCTCGGCCTGGTGGCGGGGCTGCGCGGATACCACGACCTGCGCCGTCACCCCGAGGCGACCCGGGTCCCGGGCATCCTGATCCTGCGCTTCGACGCCCCGTTGTTCTTCGTCAACGCCGGGCTGTTCAACCAGTGGGTGCGCCGTTGCGTGCGCCGCGTGGTGCGCCAGGTCAGGGCGGCGGGCGGGACGCCGCCCACCACGCTGGTGCTGGCGGCCGAACCCATCACGGACGTGGACACCACGGCGGCCGAGGAACTGGCGGACCTGGACGACTGGCTGGCCGGGCAGGGCGTCACCCTGCTGCTCGCCGAACTGAAGGGCCCGGTCAAGGACTCCCTCGCGCGATACGGGATGGCCGGACGCTTCGGTCCGGAGCGATTCCCCCCGACCGTCGGGGCGGCCGTTGACGCGGTGACCGGGCGGCTGCGTCAGGACATCGACGAGACGCCGGAGGAGCGAACGGACCTGCGCGGCGAGTCCTGGTGAACCGGACAGAACCTGGGTGAGCCGGGGTGAACCGGGATGGAGGTCTCGCCGTGCGCGGATGACCCGCGTACCGTGGGGCCGCATGGGCATCCAGCGGCTGGAGAATGTCGGCATCGTGGTCGAGGACCTGACCGCCGTGAGGGACTTCTTCGTGGCCCTGGGCCTGTCGGTGGAGGGGGAGGCCTCGGTCGAGGGAGACTGGGTGGACCGCACCGTGGGGCTGGAGGACGTCCGCTCGGACATCGTCATGCTCGTCACGCCCGACGGCCACGGCCGGCTGGAATTGCAGCACTACCGGCACCCGGCGGCCCGGGACGCCGCTCGTGACGCCCCGCCGAACACGCACGGACTGCACCGCGTGGCGTTCGGCGTGGACGATGTCGACGCGGCCGTGCGCACGGCGGTCGACGGGGGAGCGCGGTTGCTCGGTGACATCGTGCGCTACGAGGACGCCTACCGGATCTGTTACCTGCGCGGGCCGGAGGGGATCATCGTCATGCTGGCCGAGCGGCTGGGCTGAGCCGTGGCGGACGACCTGCTGGAGGCCAGTGCCGTCGAGCTCACCCGGATGATCCGTGCCCGCGAGGTCTCGTCCCGCGAGCTGGTGGAGGCCCATCTGCGGCGCATCGACCAGGTCAACCCGGTCATCAACGCCGTCGTCACCCTCGACCCCGAGGGCGCGATGGTGGCCGCGCGCCGGGCCGACGAGGTCACCGCCGCCGGTGGGGAGCTCGGCGTGCTGCACGGGGTGCCGATGACCCACAAGGACACCCACCGCACGCGGGGCATGCGCACCACCCAGGGGTCGACGGTCTTCCGGGACCAGGTCCCGCACCAGGACGACCTGGTCGTCCAGCGGCTGCGGGCGGCCGGCGTCGTGACCACCGGGAAGAACAACGTGCCGGAGTTCGCGGCGGGTTCCCACACCTTCAACGACGTCTTCGGGACCACGACCAACCCGTATGCGCCCGATCGCAGTGCGGGCGGGTCCAGCGGGGGACTGGGAGCGGCCCTGGCCGCCCGGATCCAACCGCTGGGGGACGGCAGCGACATGGGCGGGTCCCTCCGCATCCCCGCCTCGTTCTGCAACGTGGTCGGTTTCCGCCCGTCCTACGGGGTGATCCCCGCCCCCTCGCCGCTGGACGCGTGGCAGTGGCTCGGCCGCATCGGTCCGATGGCACGCACCGTCCAGGACATCGCCCTGTTCATGACCGCCGTGGCAGGGCCCGTCGACGAGCTGCCGCTGGCCGCGCCGTTGACGGGGGACTCATTCGCCGGCCTGCTGCCGGAGCCCGCCGGTGGGGACGACGGCGGCCTGGCGGGGGTGCGCATCGGCTACTCGCCGGACTTCGGGCTGGGCATCCCGGTCGAGCGCCCGGTGCGGGAGGTGCTGGAGGCACAGCTGGGCGTGTTCGAGGACCTCGGGGCCGTCGTCGAGGAGGCGACGATCGACCTGCGGGAGGCCGACCGGGTGTTCGACGCGACGCGGGCGATGCACTTCGCCGCCCACCTGGGTGACGTGGTGCGGGCGCACCCCCAGGAGGTGAAGCCGGAGGTCGTCTGGAACGTGGAGCGGGGTTGGGAGCTCACGGCCGGGGACTGGATCGCCGTCACCGCGGCCCGGACGAGGCTGCAGCGGCGGGTGCGGGAGTTCTTCGGCCGGTACGACCTCTTCCTCAGCCCCACGGCGCAGGTGGTCCCCTTCGACGCGAGCCTGCGTTATCCGGCCGAGGTGGCGGGCGTGCCCTCCCGGACGTACCTGGACTGGATGCGATCGGCCTGCGTCATCTCCGCGACCGGACTGCCGGCACTCAGCGTTCCCGCGGGGTTCACGCCGGAGGGCCTGCCGGCGGGGTGGCAACTGGTGGCCAGCCACTACGACGACGTCCGCCTGCTGCGCTGGGCCGGGGCCTACGAGAGGGCCACCGGGTTCGCCGGCCGCCGGCCCGCGCTGTTGTCCTCGCATCGTCCGTGAGGGACAGGCGGTGCTTCGGACGCCGGCGCCGGTGCACGATGCGCACCCGCACGCTGGCCGGCGTGGGCGTGCTGACCGGTGCGGGCACCCCGGACGCTTCGGCTGCCCTCGACGGCATCGGCCGGGCCGGGTTCGCGTGCCACCACTGGCCGTCCGGGACCTGCTCCCCCTTCATCAGGAACGCGTCGGCGTCGATGAGGGAGTTCCGCCCCAGGTGGGTGCCGTAGTGGACGAACGCCTTGGGGGCGAGGGTCACGCCGTCCTCGACCACGATCACGTCCGACTTGAACGTCCCGTCCTCGAGTGAGTGCCCCTGCAGGATGCTGCCGAGGTTGAGGGTGCAGTAGTCCCCGATGGTGACCAGGGACCGCTCGACGAGGTTGCTGCCGTCATCGAACAGCTGCCGGCCGATCCTGGCTCCGTGCAGCCGCAACAGCCACGCCTTGAAGGGCGTGCCGTTGACCAGGCCGGCGGCCGCGTCGGACTGGAGTTTCCAGAACCGTTCGTGCCGCCAGAAATAGGGGTTGTAGATGGAGCAGTACTGGGGCTGCATGCTCCGGAAGCCCATGGTGGCCTGCTCCAGCACGGCGAAGTAGACCGCCGAGAACAGGGGCAGCAGGAACATGACCAGCGCCATGGGCCAGGAGCCGAAGTCCTGGTGCATGTCGATGGCCCACAGGGACAGGGTGGCGGCCAGCACGCCGATGAACCAGCGGGTCAGCAGCCGCAGCACGATGGTCATGGTGTTGTAGCGCAGCTTGGCCTGGAGCAACCGGTCGTGCTCGGGCCCCTCCTTCAGGTCGTCGAACGCGGCGTCGCGCATCACGCTGCGGGGGATCTCGAAGGCCGGGGAACCCAGCAGGCCGACGTCGTGGCGCATCGCGCCGGAGACCGGGACGAGCACCTTGGTGGCGAGCAGGACGTTGTCACCGATCCTCGCCCGGGGCGTGACGAGGACGTCGTTGCCGAAGAAGCTGTGGGCGCCGACCTCCGTGGGACCCACCCGGAAGGCCGTGCTCGAGTACTCGGCGTTCATGAAGATGATGCCGTCCGAGACCATGGTGCCCGTGCCCAGCCGGACCAGGTAGGGGATGTCGTGCCGGGTGAACATGCCGAAGTTGGTGCCGGTCTGGATGACCGGCTTCATCCGGTAGCCCAGCAACGAGAGATAACCGGTGATGTAGTTGCTGTCGCCGAACAACTGGCCGAAGCGCGCGTTGGTCATCCGCATCACCATGCGCATCGCCACGTATCCCAGCCCGTAGAGCGGGTAGACCCGGCCGGGTACGACCAGCCGGTTGACCAGGCGTGGCACCGTGAAGACCCACACCAGGCCGGTGGTGATGCCCACGGGGATGAGGACCAGCGTGATCCCCAGGGCGAGGAGGTTGTAGGGCCAGGCGGTCCAGGGGAGCTGCTGCACTCCCATCAGCGGGCCGCCGATGACCGGGAAGGCGTGGATGAGGGCCCAGGTGATCGTGAACAGCGGGGCGGCCAGCAGCACCGGCGTCAGGATGACCCAGAGGCCGAACACGACGCCGCGCCAGGGCCGCGGGGCGACGTCCGGCACGGTGCGGTGATCGTCACCGCCGGGCACGGCAGGCGTGCCGTGCCAGCTCTCGCCGGCGGGAATGCGCTGGCCGGGAGCCAGGCTCGAGGAGTGGGCCAGCTGCGCGTCCTGACCGACCACGGTGTCGATGTCGAGGACGCCGTGACCGCCCACGAAGGCCCGGTCGCGGACGGTCACCGGCCCGCTGCGGATCACTCCCGAGTCCACGCGATAGCAGTTGAGCATGGTGCCGGGGCAGATCACGACGTTGCTGCCGATCGTGAGCAGGTCGGGGAACGCGGGGATGGTGTTGCCGTGGATGATCGTGTTCCTGCCGACCCTGGCCCCCAGCAGGCGGAGGTACCAGATGAAGACCGGCGTCCCGGCGGCGAGCCTGGCCGGACTCAGGCCCAGCAGCCAGCGCACCACCCAGTAGTGGTAATAGCCCGCACCCCAGACGGGGATCCGCTGCACCCTGGTCCGGCCCACCAGCAGCCACTTCGCCACCACGGGCAGGATCGAGAGGAACACGAGCATGGCGGAGGCCATGCCGAGGGAGCGGGCCAGGGCGTGCCACCCGTCCGGGGCCGCGGTCAGCCAGTCGAAGAGCAGGATGAAGACGAACGCGGACAGGCTGGTCAGTGCCATGAAGGTCAGGGCCTGGGCCGCCCCGATCGCCGCGTACCGTGCCCTGCCCACCCGGTGGGCCGGTGGCGGAGCCGCGATGGTGGCTCCGGCCGGCAAGGCTCCGGTCCCCGCGGACGCGGTGGAGTCCACGAGCGCGGAGGCCAGGTCGCGAATGGTCGGGTGCCGGTAGACGTCCTGCATGACCGGGTGGCCCAGCCCCGGGTGCTCCCGGACGCGAGCGCAGAACCGGGCCATCACCAGGGAGTCGCCACCCAGGTCGTCGAAGAAGTGCGAGGTGACCCCGACTCTCTCCATGCGCAGGACCTCGGCCAGGAGCCGGGCGAGCTCGTGTTCGACGGGCCCCTCGGGGTCCACCGTCACCGTCGTCGCGCCCAGCCGGTCGGCCGGACCGGGCGGGGGGAGCCGCTTGCGGTCGACCTTGTCCGAGGGGAGCATGGGCATCTTCTCGAGTTCGATGAGGTACGAGGGCACCATGTACCCCGGCAGCCGGTCGCGCAGCAGTCCCTGCACCTGCAGGGGCTCCACGGCCGAGTCCCCGCGCCGGCAGTAGTAGGCGGCCAGTTCCACGACGTCGGGCTCCGGCCGGTGCGGTTCGACGACCGCCGTGGCGATCCCGGGGTACTGCATCAGGACCGACTCGATCTCGGTCAGTTCGATGCGGTACCCGCGGATCTTGACCTGGAGGTCGATGCGGCCCAGGTACTCGATGTTCCCGTCCTCGTCGATCCGTCCCAGGTCACCGGTGCGGTACAGCCTGCCGGAGGGATTGTTGGCCAGGCCGAGGCTGTCCTGGATGAACGCCTTGGCGGTGAGGTCGGGACGGTGGACGTAACCGGGGGACAGGGCGACGCCGCCGACGCAGATCTCACCTACCCCGCCCCGGGTGACCACCCGGTCGGACTGGGGATCCAGGAGCACCACCGAGTAGGTGGGCAGCGGGACCCCGATAGTCACGCGGTGGTCGGGGTCGAGGGGCGTCCACGTGGCCGTGACGGTGGCCTCGGTGGGCCCGTAGACGTTCAGGAAGCGCCGGTCGGGGCGATACCAGCGGGTGATGAGGTCCTGGGGGCAGGCCTCGCCCGAGACGAGCAGGAACCTCAGCCCGGGCAGGTCGTCCTCCAGGGTGGCGAGCAGGGTGGGAACGCAGCACAGGGCGGTGATCCTCCGGGACTGGAGGTACTGGTGCAGTTCCTCTCCGACCAGGGCGGCGCCATACGGTTTCGGCACCAGGGTGGCGCCCGCCATCCAGGGCACCCAGATCTCCTCGACCGAGAAGTCGAACGCGATGGTCATGCCCTGGTAGATGCGGTCCCCGTCCGTGATGCCGTAGACCTCGGCCGCCACCCGCACGAAATTGCAGATGCTCGCGTGCTCGATCGCCACGCCCTTGGGCCGTCCGGTCGTCCCCGAGGTGTAGATCACGTAGGCCAGTTCATCCACGGGGAGACCGCTTTCGCCCGGATCGAGCCGGTGCGCGGGCTGCATCGCGATGGCGGCGGCCTCCGCGTCCACGGCGACGGCATCCGCGGTGACGGACTCCAGGGCCGGGAGCAGGGAGACGCAGGTGACGACGGTGCGCACGTCGGCGTCGTGGCAGATGTACGCGATGCGGTCCGTGGGGAACCCCGGGTCGAGCGGTACGTAGGCGGCGTTCAGCTTGAGCGTGGCGAGCATGCCGGTGTAGCCATCGAGCGCATGGTCGAACAGCAACCCGACCCGGTCTCCGGACCGGACACCGCGCTGGGCCAGGTGACGAGCGAGCCGGTTGGCCCGGCAGTCCAGTTCGGCGTACGTCAGGGCTCCCTGCTCGGAGTCCACGGCCAGCCGGCCGGACTGTCCGCGGATGTCCAGGCTGTCCACCTTCTGCTCGAACAGGTGGTCCAGCCGTTCACCGGGGGACCAGCGCACCCGCTGGTCGAACCGGCTGTCGATCAACACGTCCACGTCGTGCACCGGATCGGGCATCTCCCACTCCGTTCTGATCGGATCTCAGCCGGCCACTGGCGTGGCACGCGGGTCGTCCGCGTGCCGGGACACCGCGGAGCGGAGGATCTCCAGGCCGCGGTCCAGGGTGGTCTCGTCGGTCGTGAGGGGTGCCATGACCTTGATGACCTCGTCGCGCGGGCCGCCGGCCTCGATCAGGAGGCCGTTCGCCGCGCAGGTCCGCCGCACGGCGGCGGAGACGCCCTCGTCGACCACGTCCAGGCCCTGCATCATCCCGCGGCCCTTGACCCGGGACCCCGGGATCGCTCCCGAGATCTCCTCCAGCCGTGTCCGCACCAGCTCGGAACGACGCCCGATCACCTCGGTGAACTGGGTGCCCGCCCAGAACTTGCGGATGGCCACCTCAGCCGTCACGAAGGCGTGCGCGTTGCCGCGGAAGGTGCCGTTGTGCTCCCCGGGCTTCCAGCGGTCGAGGTCCGGGCGGATCAGCAGCACGGACATGGGCAGCCCGAAACCGGAGATCGACTTGGCCAGGACCACGAGATCGGGGGCGATGCCCATGTCCTCGAAGCTGAAGAACGTCCCGGTGCGCCCGCAACCGGCCTGGCAGTCATCCACGATGAGCAGGGCACCGTGCTGGGCGGCCAGACCCGCGACGCGTCTCAGCCAGGCGGGCGAGACCTGGTTGAGGCCGCCCTCGCCCTGGACGCACTCCAGGATGATCGCTGCCGGGGCGTCGACCCCGCTCGAGGCATCGCTGAGCATGCGTTCGAGGAGCTCACTGGTGTCGATGTCGGGGCCGTGGTATCCGTCATAGGCCATCCGGGTCACGCCCTGGAGGCCCTGGCCGGACATCCGGTGGTGAGAACTTCCCGTGGCGGCCAATGAGCCGAGGCTGACCCCGTGGAAGCCGTTCGTGAACGCGATGACATTGGTCCGTCCGGTGACCTTGCGGGCCAGCTTCAGGGCGGCCTCGACGGCGTTGGTCCCGGTGGGACCAGTGAACTGCACCCTGTAGTCCATCTGCCGGGGCGCGAGGACGGCCTCGTGGAACGCGGTCAGGAAGTCGCCCTTCGCGGCCGTGTGCAGATCGAGTCCGTGGGCGATCCCGTCGCCGGCGACATAGGCCATGAGGGCGGACTTCATGTCCGGATCGTTGTGGCCGTAGTTGAGCGTCCCGGCTCCCGCCAGGAAGTCGATGTACTCTCTGCCCTCGCGGTCATACACGAAGCTGCCCTTGGCAGTGGTGAGGACGTGGGGGAAAGAGCGGCAGTAGCTGCGAACCTGGGATTCGTGCGCAGCGAAGACATCTATGAGATGGGCCACGAGGGTTCCTTCCGAGACGGTGCGGGTGGGCCCATCCCCCCTCTTGGCACTCGAATATGCACCTCGCTGAGAACGTTGTCAACGGCTCATGAGTGGCGCTGTCTCGCTGAGATCCTGGGGGCTTGGGCGCCGTCATCCCGGTGCGGCGGACGGGATCCCGCGGGCTCCAGAGTGAGGGTGCCTGAGCGACCAGATGTCGGGCCTGAGCCCCGCCTCTCACGTGGGGATTCCGGGGGAGGGGCGCCATCTCTTAGGCCTGACCTTACGGAAGTGTCTGAGGTCCGGTTGAGGACCCACGCGGACAGCATGTTCCCGTCGCGCGCTGTCAGATTCAGAACCCGACTGCACTGAATTCAGAAGTGGACTGCACTGATCCGCAGGTGTGACCCCGGCACGGACCGTAAGGGATCGCCTTGCGGAGATTCGGTCAATCCCAGACGGGACGTTCTACCGAGGGGCGCTTTCGTTTTCGTGGTCGAGCCAGTGGGCCCGGTCGGCGACGTTCTGGATCTCGGGGCTGCGGACCACCGCCTGCCCAATGAGATGCCGGACGGCCACCGGCAACGGCGGGGTGATGTTGTCCTCCCAGTCCGTCAGCACCCAGCATTCCTCGTAAGAATTGGCGGACTGTCGGAGCAACTCGTAAACGAGGAAATCGCAATCGTTCTTCGGGACGACAAGACCCAGGGCATCGTCGATCGCATCGTGGGTCCGCTCCCGCTCATCCGTCCTGCAGAGCTCATCCAACCGGTGGTGACCGGCTTCGATCCGGACCGAATCCTCGGGGCGCTGTTCGTAGAGGTCGGTGATTTCCCGCATCTGGTTCAGGTACGGGCGGATGGCTTCCAGGTACTCCTGGGCCAGGGCCGACAGCTGTTCCTTTGGGGTCTGTGTGTGCAGATCATCCGGAAACGAATACACGGAATCCTTGTCGCGTCTCCTACTCATGGCACCTTTTCGCCTGCCTTTCACCGTACGCACGTCCCGCACGGCACCCCGGCAGTGTCGGTTCAAACGTCTCATGGGCATGTACGCAGGAAAGCCTCACACGCTGGCCGGAGGAGCATCTGCACTGACATATATACCCGTGCGGAGGATTGCTTGGCACCGCCCACTACCGGCGGGGGCAGTGACTATCCGTACCGCCCCGTGAGTGGATTCCCCGCTGGGACGGTATTAGTGATGCGCTTCTTCGTGCGTCTTCGGGCCGGGGGGAACGCATGCCCGGGGCGCTTTGGTTCGTTCCCGTGGGCTGCGGTGATCGATGACAGGCCCCTGGAGTAGCTCCGTTTCCGTGCATGCGCTGCAGGCCGGGCCTGCACTGCAGCGGCGGGGTTAGTGCGCACCAAGGTCGTCTGGTGGCGGCGCGGGGCGGTGGCCGGTGAGGATGAGGGTGCGAAACCATCCGGTGGCGCCGGCGAGGATGGCTTCGAGGGGGCCTTTGCCCACGGCAGCTCGCCAGAGAACGGCGAAGAGTATGAACACGATGACCTGGATGGCGATGGACATGATCGGGCGCTCAGGATCAACGGTGTCGGTGGCCATGATCACGACGTGGGCGGAATAGAGGGTCAACGTCATCGACCCGGCCGCGGCGAGGGGACGAGTGGTGCGACCCAGATACGGCACCAGGAGCAATACAGCGCCCAGGACCGCCAGGGAGGTGCCCACGGTGTGCAGGATGGTCACCGGGGTCGAGGTATAGGGCGCCAGGATCGCCAGCCACCACCCCGTGGTGGTCGGCAGCCCATCCACTGCATCGTCCTCCCCGTAGACCAGGATGTTCTGGATCTGACCGTGGTCCAGGTCCGGGGTGGCGGCCGTGATCTGGCCCATTCCCCCGACCGGACCCAGCAGCAGCACCGACACCAGCCACGTGGACACCGCCAGAGCCGCCCCCGCGCCGAGCAGGGCAGCCGCGACCTTCTTCGAGTTCAGGTCCAGGCGACCGACCACCATCCCCACGCAGATGTAGGCCACCCAGGGCAGGACCGGGTAGTTCCCGGTGAGCAGCATGTCGGTGAGGAAGACCCCCGGGTGGGCCGCCGCCAACCCGAAGGTGTACTCGTCGTCGAACACCGGCATCTCCGGCCACCCGGCGCGGACCAGTTGCATCGCCACCGGCCCGGCCACCGCGAAAACCACGGCCAGGACCAACAGGGTCCGCCGCCCCAGGCCCAGCAGGGGTGCCGCCAACAAGAACAGGATCCCGTAGTACGGCAGGATGATCGCCACCGCCGTGTCCGTGGACCCCAGCAGCAGCCCGATCCCGGTGATCAGCACGGCTCGTAAAGCGAGGGCTCCCCGTGCGGCGGTCATCGCCCGTCCGATGGGTGGTTGCCGGCCGCCGGTCTGCAGGGCGATGGAGATCCCCGCGATCAGCGCGAAGAGCGCGGCCACCCGGCCCGCGAGCACGGTCCAGACCAGCAGGAGGTCTCCGGTCGGGGTATCGGGTAGCACGTTCACGACCACGATCCCGATCAGGGCCAGCCCCCGGGCGACGTCGACGCCCTCCACCCGGCGCGACACCGGGCCGCCCGGAGGCGCCGGCCCCGGGGTGGAGAACCCCTCGGCTGGTTTTGGCACGCGAATTCCACCAGTGGCCACTGCCACATCACCCCCTTTCAGGGTGTTCCCAGGGCAAGCACCGCTGCACCATTCCAGCTGGAAACCGCCGATAGGGCGATGGCGCGTCAGCCGGAGCGCCAGTCCGTCCACACGGCTTCGGCCCCGGAATGGCCGGTCACCACGACCTGATAGATCAGAAGCAACCCGGCCAGGACGGTGAGCACCCGCAGAGCCGCCACCATCCACCGAATGTCCCGTCCCGGGGCCAACCACTTGATCCGGGAAGTGCTCCAGGGGCCGGTGACCGCCACCGTCAAGATCACGACGACGGCGAAGACTCCCGCGACAATCTCGAGCCGGTCACCCTGGGCGGCATGAGCCTCGATCAGGGAGCTGGGGGATCCGACCTCCTCCAAGGCCTCCTCCAAGACCTCCCCGGCACTGGCGGTCAGTATCGTAAGGGCCGCAGTGAGTACCGCCAGGATGACGATGGGCCATTCCAGGACACGTTGCCAGGGTGGGCGCAGGGCGTAGACGATGCCGGTCAGGCCGGCCACCGGTGCGAAAGCGACGACCGCGTGCAGGAACAAGATGTGCGCAGGAAGCCCCAGAATCTCTACCATGAGCGCTGCCTTTCAGGTTCAAAGTGCCACCGGATTCCGAATCGACACCTGCCTTGAGGTGCACCCCCGCGCTGAACTGTGCGCCTCACAGCTGAATGCCTGCTGAGCTGGCCCTGATACCTGCCTGAGGATCGGGTCGCGCACAAGTGCCCATCACCCACCGGCCGAAAGGACCCTAGGGCGGCCTCCCGGTTTGTCCCTACGGTGACTACGATCGATAGAGTGTTCAAGGCCGCCATGAATCCTGGGCCACTCGATGGCATTCTGACGGTCGCGTCGATAACTACGCCCGCATAGACCTAAACGCCACAGTGAGCCTTCCGCAACGGGATCCGCTTACGAAAGAACTCGGTACGGGCTACCGCACCAGCAGGTTCTCGTGAACCTGCGTCCAGCCGTCATCGGTGAGATCGGTGGTGTTGGCCCCGTCGCGCACCACCCTGGCCTCAGCGCCGGCCACTCCGAGTGTCGCCAGCTGGGTATCAACATTGGAAGGGCCGTCACAGGCGGACGACTCCGCTTCCACGGCCACAATGCACACACCGCCGGCCATGCCGGGGTCGGCGGGCTTGGCAAGGAAGTATGAGATGCCCTCATGTTCGCCGACGAACCGGGCGCTGTCCGGCTCCATCTCACCCCGATACAGGTTGGCGGGCAGCGTCCGGTCGTCGGCTGCCGGCTCGTCCAGGACGCTGATGCCGGCATTGGCTTGGTTGCTGCATCCCGACACCAGGAAAAGCATGCACATAGCGGCGGCTGCCAAACCCTTGCGTTGCATTATGGCTCCTGACCATGGGCGTAGTGATACCCGCCACCATAGTCAGGAACGACTGAACCGCGTCAGGCTCGTGCCGCCTACGGAACACGGTGCCCCGCAAGGGGATCCCTTTCCGGGGAGTCTTGTTGAATGGGGGAATGGATATTCGCCCCTGCACCGACGCGGACCTGAGCGTGTTGTGCTCGCGCTGGAGGACACCCGGTGGCGTCCACGAGGCACACCATGTCTGCCAGCGGGCCGGCCAGACCACGTACCTGGTCGCGTGGCATGACCAGGAGCCACTGGGCTCCGGGGTCCTGCAATGGGGTGGGTGCATCGGGTCCAACGCCCGGACCGCGTACCCCGAGGCGGTGGAACTCAATCACCTGCAGGTCCGCGACGAGTATCGCGGACAAGGAGTGGGCAGCGCCCTGATCGCCGCCGCCGAGGACCTCATCGCGCGAACCGGCTGCTACCAGATGGCGGTCGGCGTCGCCGAGGACAACCCGGCCGCGGAGCGTCTATACCGCCGCCTGGGATACCGCCGCACCGGGGTCCTCGATGTCAGCGAGTACGACTGGATCACCCCCGAGGGAACAGTCCGCCATGAGACCGAACGCGATCACCTGCTGATCAAAGCCTTGAACTACACCAGTGAGCAGGAGGGGTAGTGCTCGTCGTCGAACGCGTGGTCGACCTGCTGACGGACCACTCGGTGGTCGAGGCCGACGCCGACATCCAAGAACGTGACTACTGGCTGGTCTATCTCGAGTACCGCCACATCACCGCCACCCTGATCTTCAATGGCCACTACTCCACCGACGACCGGATCAAGTACGGCCGTGAGCCGGGTTCCATACTCGAGGGGCCCGGTCTCTGGTACGTCCCGGACGGCACGCCGGCGGAGATCGCCTCGTTCCTGGCCGGCTGGATGATCGGCCGAGCCGGGGCGCCCCGCAACCCTTGCCCATGACCCAGCTACCCGGACGGGTGCCGGCCGAGTCCGATCCCCACGAAGGCGGGACCATTCCGCGTCCCAGCCAGTGGTTCTCCCCGTCTGCATTCTTTGAGGGTCAGCACCGGTCCCGCCTGGACCCGGACGAGCGGACCGGATGAGCACCCGGTGACCCCACCACCAGTTCCTCTGGTTCACCCAGCTGGACTGCCCCACGAGGGGATCCCCAACCGATACAGCGTCCGTGGACCCCGCGTCGGCGCAGGCACGGCTCACAGCACGCCACGGAACGTGGGGGCCGAGCCTTCCGGGTGGGAGGCGACGGACCGGGTGGCCAGCCCCTTCCCAGCGTGATAGATGACGGCCGCCCATGCTTGTCGACCTAGCCCCGCAGTACCGCGCGCAGCGTCGGCCGGGAGGCGGCTACCCCCAGCCGGATGAGCGCGACGCCGGCCACCAGGCATCCGGCGACCAGCGCCATGGAGGTGGGGCTGAACACGATCGCCGCGCCGATCATTGGCAGCGTGGTGATCACGGCGGCCCCGACGGAGAACACCAGCACGGTCCACAGCGGGCCGAACACCGAGCGCCGCCGGATGGCCTCCATCGTGGCTTCGGTCATCCCGATCCGGCCGAGCCCGCGGTACATCTCGGCTCGGTCCAGGACCTGTGCGGCCTGGGTGATGCCCACCGAGCACGCGGTCAGCACGAAGGCGATGAGCATGGTCAGCAGCACGCCCGTGCGCAGGTCCGCCATCAGCAGCAGGTCCTCCGGCCGGGCGCCCTCGGCCGACGTCGCGCCGGCCAGACCCATGCCCGCGCCGCCGACGACGCCGATGTACACGGTCACCGCCAGCCCGCCGACCTGGCGCCAGGCCTGCTGCGGGGACTCCAGGACGTTGCGGGCGGCCACCAGCTGGTTAGGGCCCTTTGCCCGGCGCCAGGACCGTCGGCTCATGACGGCCAGCAGCCAGGGGCCGATGAAGTGCAGGGCCAGCAGGGGCAGTCCGAAGCCGATCAGCACCATGACGAGGAAGAACATCATGTCCCCGACCCCGGCGACTTGCAGCATGAGCTGCGCCACGGCCACGCCGGCCAGCGCCAGCACCACCCGCACCCAGTGGACCCGGGCCGGTTGTTGACGGGTGCGCACTCCGAGCGGGGTGATCTCAATCCGGCGTAGTCCGGCCAGCGAGCTCAGCACCGCCAGCAGCAGCAGGGCACCGAGCACCGCGGCCAGCCAGGGCCCGCCCAGCCACATCCCCGCCCCGCCGATGGGCCGTCCGGCGAACGGGATCAGTCCGACCACGGGCATCAGGACCAGGTACCCGGCGACGCCGACCACCAGCCCGGCGGCGGCCAGCACCGCCGCCTCCGCCACGGCCAGGGTGCGCACCGTGCCGGTCCCGGCACCCAGCAGGCGCAGGGAGGACAGTCGTTCGTCCCGCCGTCGGGCCAGCAGCTTTGCCGCGGCGCCGGCCAGCCCGGCCAAGGGGAAGATCAGCAGCATCAGGGCGAACACCGAAAGCATGAGGTAGAAGCCGCCCAGCTCCCCGGTGATGGACCAGAAGGAAGATGCGCCACCGGCCACCAGCAGGGTCAGCGTGCCGACGATCGCGAAGGAGGCCACGGGCAGCACCCACACCTGCCGGTCGGAGAACAGCTTGCCTAGGAACAAGCGCAGCAGCGCCGCCGTGCCGTGGCGTCCGATACCCGTGCCCGACGGTGACGGGCCGGGCATCGCCGGAAGGTCACCGGCCGGCGTCGGAGCGTGGTCCCCGGTGGGGATCCCGGCGCGCGATCCGGACGGGGACGCGGGCAAACGCGCGCTCATCGGTGGCCTCCCTGGGAGCCCGCGGGGGACGCGGACCGTCCGGTGGCTGAGTCGGCCACGATCCGTCCGTCCTGCACGCGGACCAGGCGGGAGCAGCGGGCGGCGGTGGCCTCGTCGTGGGTGACCATGACCAGGGTGTGGCCGCGGCCGACGGTGGAGTCCAAGAGCGCGGTGAGCACTGAGGCGGAGGTGACCGAGTCCAGGGCGCCGGTGGGTTCGTCCGCGTAGACGACCTGCGGGTCGGCGACCTGGGCCCGGGCGATGGCCACGCGCTGGGCCTGGCCGCCGGAGAGTTCCCCGAGGCGGCGGTCCTGCATCCCGTCCAGTCCCAGGGCGGCTAGCCACTGCCCGGCGTGGTGCTCGGCGGCGGGGCGGGGCACGCCGGAGAGCATGAGTGGCAGGGCGACGTTCTCCTGCGCCGTGAGCTCGGGCAGCAACAGCCCGTCCTGGAAGACGAAGCCGAGGCGTTCGCGGCGCAGTCTCGCCCGGGCGTCCTCGTCCAGGGCGGTGACCTCCACCGGGTCGGACCCGGGCGCCGTGAACAGGACCGAGCCGGCCTCGGGCAGCAGGATCCCGGAGAGCACGTGCATCAGGGTGGTCTTGCCGGACCCGGACGGGCCCATGATCGCGACCGACTCACCGATCCCCACGGTGAGATCGACGCCATCGAGGGCGCGGGTGGTGCCGTAGTCCTTGACGAGGTTACGTGCGGTGAGCAGGGGCGGGGTGCCGATGGAGGGGTGGGTCATCATGGGTTCCACTCTCGCGTCGAGGCTGCCCCGCCGTCGTCGGCCCTCAGGGTGAACCTGGCCGGCGTGGATCCCCCCGGAGGATGAGGCAACAGGCGGTCCCGGAGGCGGAGTTACGGTGGCGAACGTGGACACCGCGCTGGGACCAGCTCAGTCCGGAGGAACCGATCCCTCTCCAGACTCAGTATCTTCTGAGACGACGCAGCAACTCCAGGCTGCCCCTTCACCGACGCCGTTTCACATGGGGATCCTCCAACGGGCGCCTCTCATCGGAGGGCTGCACAACTCCTGGATGGCCACGCTCAGAATGTTGTGTACGCCGGGTGCGGAGCTTGCCCTTTGCGGGATCCGCGTGCGCACCATGGCACGTGCCCAGCACTTTCCTCACTGTCGTGGGAC
>NZ_CALMQR010000161.1:0-1087 GCF_937871995.1 uncultured Citricoccus sp.
CGCAGAACTGCGGGCGGATATAGGCCTTCACGAAGCCGGGGAAGTCGAAGGCGCGGTCGTACCCGGCCGTGCGGGCCTCGTCGCGGATCGAGTTGCCGTAGTCGAACACCTCCGCGCCGCGGTCGGCGAACCCGACCATCGCCTCCACGTGCCGGGCCATCGACTCGCGCGCCCGCCGGGTGAACTTCTCCGCGTCCTGCGCGGCCTCGGCCCGCCAGGAGTCGATGTCCACACCCACCGGCAGGTAGGACAGCGGGTCGTGGGCGGAGGTCTGGTCGGTGACCACGTCGGCCGGGAGCCTCCGGTCCAGCAGCTCGGGCAGGGCCTCGGCCGCGTTGCCGACCAGCCCGACGGACAGGGCTCGCCCCTCCGCCCGGGCGGCCAGGACCCGGTGCACGGCGGTGTCCAGGTCCGGGGCGACCTCGTCCAGGTAGCGCTGGTCACGGCGGCGCCGCAGCCGGGCCGCGTCGACGTCGACGATGAGGCAGGCTCCCCCGTTGAGGGTCACGGCCAGCGGTTGCGCCCCGCCCATCCCGCCGCAACCGGCGGTGAGGGTCAGGGTGCCCGCCAGCGTCCCCCCGAAGCGCTTGCGGGCGACGGCGGCGAAGGTCTCGAAGGTGCCCTGCAGGATGCCCTGGGTGCCGATGTAGATCCAGGACCCGGCCGTCATCTGGCCGTACATCATCAGCCCCTCGGCCTCGAGGGCCCGGAAGTGCTCCCACGTGGCCCAGTCCCCGACGAGGTTGGAGTTGGCGATGAGCACTCGCGGGGCCCATTCGTGGGTGGTGAGCACCCCGACCGGCTTGCCCGACTGGACGAGCAGGGTCTCGTCGGCTCCGAGGGTGTCGAGCGTGCGCACGATCGCGTCGAAGGCCTCCCAGGACCGCGCGGCCCGGCCCGTTCCGCCGTAGACGACCAGGTCCTCCGGGCGCTCGGCCACCTCGGGGTCCAGGTTGTTCATGAGCATCCGCTTGGCCGCCTCGGTCTGCCAGGACCGGGCGGTGATCTGCGGCCCGCGCGGGGCGCGTACGACCCGCGGGCCCGACGCCGGCGGCGTGTGATGGGTGGCCACGGCTCCTCCTCGGGG
>NZ_CALMQR010000162.1:0-4892 GCF_937871995.1 uncultured Citricoccus sp.
CGGCGCCCGTACTGGTCCGGGATGGTGCCCCAGCCGAAGTACGGCAAAGGCACCGTGGGGCGGATTCCCAGCACCTCTACCGGGTCGATCTTCTGTTCACCGAGCACGCACCGGTGGGTCCAGTTATCGCCTAGGTCGAAGGTGAACTGGAACTCGGCACCGGGCTCCAGGGTCCGGGCGACCTTCGTGGTGGCGATGTCCAGGGGCACGAGCACCGGCCCGGCGCCCATGGTTGCGAACTCTGCCCCTGTGTCTTCGTCGGTGATGATCCGGCCGTCGGCCAGGGTGAACACCGACAGGTGGGACCGGTCCCACCGGGCGAAGGCGTCATTGATCGCCTCGGCCAGGTCCCCGAAGGTGTGCGAGGGTCCGACCGCGAAGATCCGCCCGGGCCAGGGCCACAGCTCTTGGCCGCCCCCGCCCAGCAGTTCCACCGTCACCGATAACCAGGTCCGCGCCATACCCCGAGGATGACACACCCGGCCGCGCCCTGGCAGGCCCGCCGGGACGACAATGGACGGCGCCCCCGCCCCGAGGGGATCCCCGTGGGGGACGCCGCCGGGTGACCGATCGGGTGTCCTCGCGATGACCCTGCAGAAATTCCTTCGCTTATCTCTGCGGTTTCCAGTCGCCGGCTGAAACCCATGCTGACGGCAGGAGGTGGAGAAGTCGTGCGCGCGGGGATCTGATTGTCCAGACGCCCCCTGGACCATTGGGACGCTTGGCCCGGATGGAACCTGCTGCAGGCGAGGCGACGACAGTCGTCGTATGCGTCGTTAGCGGGCTCTTGACACATGAGGGTGCAGCCATTGACGCGTCGATGTCAGGAACATCACTGGCTACTGCCTTTGCGAGAGGTCCGAGTGCTCCGTCTGGCCTGCTCGGAGATCCTGGAGGGCGAGCACGGCCATACCTCGGCGCTTTTATGGCTTCGGGCTCACATCTTCTTTGTCGAGACTGGTCTCACGGCTGCCACGGTGATGACTGATGTCGGTGCCTGTTACCGATCCCGTGACTTCGGTCAGGCCCTGGGGGTGCAGGTCAAATACAAACGCACCCGCCCCTACCGGCCCCAGACCAACGGCAAGGTGGAGCGTTTCAACCGCACCCTGGCCACCGAGTGGGCCTACCACCGTCTGACGGCTCCGATGTTGATCGCGCCCGGACCTACTTGGACTGGCTCTGCCACGACAGTCCCCAGCGACGCACACCGGTATTAGCGGCCAGGGCCGCTTGGCCCGCGTTCACCGCCACCCGGGGAGTTATATTTAGGCCGGTTCCCCGGCCGGACCGGCTCGCCGTGGTCGCCAGAGCCCGCCGGCGACCACGGCCAGGCACAGCAGGCAGACCCCGGCGACCGCGGTGAGCGAAGCGGCGTAGGGGGCCACCGGCAGCAGCACGGCCAGCAGGGTGGGCAGCAGGAAGCCGGAGTAGGCCAGCGCGTAGAAGACGCCGGTGAGCCCGGCCAGGTCCCGGGGCGTGGCGATCGCCTGCACGTGCGCCAGCCCCGCCACGACGGTCGTTCCGTAGGCCAGACCCAGGACCACCGCCACGGCGAGGGCGAAGACCGGTTGGCGCAGCAGGCAGGCCACCACGGCCAGGACCATGCCCAGGGACATAACCGCCAGGCCGATGGACAGCGCGCGGCCACGGGTGCGCCGGTCGATCCGGGCCACGAACGGTTGGACGAGCGCGCCGCAGCCCAGGGTCACGACGCTCAGCGCGGTCGCATAGGCCGTGGCCCACTCACCGAGCTTCGGGGCCACCACGGCCGGCATGACCGCGTACGCCACCCCGGCGGCCGCGAAGACCCACGGCGCGGCCGGCAGCACGATCCGGGTGAACCGGCGGTCGGCCACCGCCGGCACGCGCAGGTCGGTCCACCAGGGTCCGTCCACGCCCCGGGCGCCGTGGCCCGCGGCAGTGCGGGTCTCGGGGGCTGTGAGCAGGGGCAGCAGGGCCGCGGCCGCCAGGGCCAGGTGCACGGCATAGGGAGTCTGGGCCGGGGCCGGTCCCCACTGGGCGAGGCAGCCGGTGACGCCGGCGCCGATCGCGAAGCCCAGGGTCAGCGTGAGCGAGGGCCGGCGCGCCCCCGCCCCGGCCGGGGCGTGCTGGTCATACGGGGCGGTGGACAGCTCCTTAATCCAGCTACCGCCCACCGACATGGCCGCCCCGACGCCCAGGCCGGCGAGCAACCGGCCGGCGCCCAGCAGCACCAACGAGTGCAGACCCACCGCCAACAGGACGCTGCCGGCGGCCGCGGCGGCCAACCCGGTCAGCAGCACGGGCTTGCGGCCGCGACGGTCCGAGACCGCGGCCGCCACCATCAGGCCCGGGGCCAGGCCCACGACGTACAGCCCGAGCAACAGGTTGGCCTGCCACGGGGCATAGTGGCCCAGCTCCTCGTACAGGTGCAGCAGCGGGGTGAAGTGGTTACCGCCCCAGGCCAGGACGAACACCGCCGGGGCCACCCGCAACCAGGAGGCGCCACCGCTAGGCGCGGCGGGCCCGGCCGCACCCCAACGCCCGGGGTTTCGGTGGCTCACGCGAGTTCCCCCGGGAAGTGGGCGGAACGCAGGTGCTCGCGCACGGCGGTGGCGAAGCCGGCGGGATCCCCGGCCTCGATGGGCCCGATCAGCGCCTCGTGCTCCGCGCGGAACAGGCGGGCGGCCGCACCCCCGCCGCTGACCGCCAGATGGGTCAGCCGGGCGAACCGCGGGCCCAGGGCCGAGGCCATCTCCGCCACCACGGCGTTGCCACCGGCCTCGATAATCCTCAAATGGAACCCGAAGTCTTCCCCGGCGAAGTCCAGCAGGTCCCCGGCGTCCAGGGCGCGTTGCTGCGCGTCCAGGCTGGCGCGCAGGGTCGCCGCCAGCGACGTCCGGTCGGCCGCGGAACCGGCCACGACCTGGACGCTGCGGATCTCCAGGGTGGCCCGCACGTCCAGCAGGTCCCGCCGTTCGGTGGGGGAGACCACCGTGACGACGCCGCCCTTCTTCGGGGCCAACCGCACCAGCCCCCAGGACTGTAACTGCACCATGGCCTCCCGGGCCGGGGTGCGGCTGACACCGAAGGCCTCGACGAGTTGCGCCTCGGTCACCAGGTCACCGGCCGCGCGCCGGCCCTCCACGATCTGCTGCGCGACCGTGGCGGCCAGGCGCAGCGCCACGGAACGGGGAGCCGGATCGTGCCACGGCAACAGGATGCGGTCGGTCATACACCCCATCGTACGTCTTGCATACATTGATGCATGCATCTGGGTGCGCTGCCCCAGCCGGTCCCAGCCGCGTCGGAACTGCCCCGGGTGGGCGCGGTGGTTTGTGGGCTTTTCGCACATGGGGATGTAACCGGTGGTGTCACTCGGGTGGGTCAGCGAAGAATTCGCCCGAGGTGGCCGCGCTGAGGCGGACCTTGAGGAAGCGGACGACAGACATCTTGGACTGCTTCCACCACTCGGACGCTTCCAACGGACCCACCGACGCCATCAAGGACCGACTCGCGCACTTGCGCGACTCCGCCCTGGGGTTCCGGACCCTCACTAACTACATCGCCCGGTCATGGCGGGAGCCCGGTGGATTCGGGCCGCGTCTACACCCTGGAGTGTGAAGAGCCTCATAAGTGGCCACGCTGGAGGGTCCGCCCTGGGGTCCGGGGATGAGTCAGGGTCGGCCGGGAACGAGCTCGACGCCGTGGTGTTCGATGGCGCGGGGACGGATCCCGAGGACCGGGTGCAGCCAGCAGCCGCCACCGCCCTTGCCGTTGAGGCAGTTCGGGCAGTAGGCGTACACGGCGCAGTCCAGCACCACGACCGGACCGGGCCGGCGCAACGCCCGGCGGGGTCGACCGGATGCAGGAAGCGGATCCACCCACACCGCGCGGGCGCCTGTCCGTGCCACCCGAGCATCGCCGAATACCTCGAGACGGGGCTCGCCGCGTTCGGCGTCGTGGGGCACCCCGCACCATCGGGGCCGGTGAAGGCCCGGGCCCGCGGGTCCCACCCGGCCGGTGTGAGTACGAGGACTTGCCCGCTCGGGGCCGGGAGGTATTTCACCAGTGAACCGATGATCGTGGGGAGCTCGATCCGCCCCATGCCATTCTCCCTTTCCGCCTGGGCCCGAGGGGGCACGCCGGGGGAAGCCTAGTCGGTGGCTCCGTCGGCGCTCAGGGCCAGGTAGCGGTACACGGTGGCCCGACTGACCCCGAGCAGCTTGCCGATCTCCGGTGGGGTGAGCCCGGCATGCCGGTACTGACCGGCTTGCCGGACCTTCTCGGCCTCGGCGGTGACGGCCGGCCGGCCGCCCCTGCGGCCTCGGGCCGCGGCGGCGGCCATACCAGCCTTGGTGCGCTCAGCCAGCTGGTCGCGTTCGAGCTGGGCGAAGGCGGACATGACGGTGAGCATGGCCTTGCCCATCGGCCCGGTGGTGGCGATCCCCTCGGTCAGGGACCTGAAGTGGACGCCCTCGGATTCGAGGTGGTCGATGAGGTCCAGCAGTTGCCGGGTGTTGCGCCCGAGCCGGTCCAGCTTCCACACCACCAGCTCGTCCCCGCGGCGGGCGTGTTCGAGCAGCTTGTCCAGCTGGGGCCGCTTGGCCTTGGTGCCGCTGACACCGTGGTCGGTGTAGACCTTAAGGCACCCTGCGTCCTTCAGTGCGCGAGTCTGCAGGTCCGCGTTCTGCTCGACCGTGCTCACGCGCGCGTATCCCAGGCTTGCCATCCAGGCCTCGTCTCATCAACTCGACAGGTTTCAGATAGTTGAGACGATAGCAAATGAGACAGGCGAACGAGACAAATGCCGCCGTAGCGGCGACGGCGAATCTCCCGGGAATCCCGGGAGGTCGGATCGACCGGCGGGTGCTGTCGGGAGACCCAGTCCGGCGTCGCATCAAAGGAAC
>NZ_CALMQR010000163.1:0-2846 GCF_937871995.1 uncultured Citricoccus sp.
AGGCCCTTCTGCACGGTGGCGTTCAGCGTCCGGGTGCGTTGCTCCCCGGCGCCGGGGGCCAGCCGCATCCCGAGGGCATTGTTCAGGGCTCCGCGCCACCCGGTGTGGGCAGGACTCAGGGCATCCCGGCGGCTCTGGGTGCGGGTGGCAAATGCCTCGGCCGCGGAGGCCGGAGGCTGGGGGCCTGCCGCAACCGTCGCGGGCGCGACGGGTTCGGCTCGCCCGGTCAGCGGAGCCGTGCCCGGGCCCACCACGCTGGATGCACTTGACTCGAGGTCGGCGGCGGGATCGTAACGGTGGGTGCGGACCCCGGGCAGGTGGGTGTCGATCGTGATCTGTTGCCCGGCGCGGGTGGCCATGTTCTGTCCGATCGTGGGCAGGTTGTCCATGGTCACCGGGGAGAGACGTTGGCCCTGGGCGTCGGCCAGGTGGAAGTCCGAGTACTCCAGCCGGTAGTCCGGCACCCCGTCCCCGGGTGCGGGGGCCAGCTGGCCCTCGATTAGCCGCCAGGCACCGGGGGTGAAACCGGGACCGGAGGCATGGGCCTCGGCTAGGGCGAGCAGGGGGGCGGACTGGCGGGAGTACCCGGCGATCTTGGCCGTGGCGGCTTCCAGGGAGTCCGCCCGGACGCGGGTGCCGGTGCGGTCGACCAGGGTGACCTTCGCGTTGAGCCAGAGGGTGCTAACCGGAGCCATGATGCTTCTCCTTCAGATGAGGTGGGGTGTCACCAGAAGTTCGCTCGGTCGGCAGCGAGTGTGTGTCAACGAGAACGGCCAGTGATCACCGGATTTCGGTGACCCTGGCCGTTGCCGCAGTATCAGCGAGATAGCAGTTCAGTAGCAGAGTGCTATCAACCGGTCGCGAGCTGGGGAGCGGTCAGCTCGGGGGTTGAGGTCGCCAGGGATTCCCGCACTTCGGTGGCGGCGTTCTTGATCCGGTCCGGGTCGAACCCGGTGAAGCGTTCGGTGGGGGTCTCGATGACCGGCATCTGCTGGAACCCGGCCGCACGCAGCGCGGCCAGCTTGGACTGGTTCTCCTCCAAGGCCAGGTCGATGTACTCGTACGGGACGTTCTCCCGGTCCAACAGGGCGGTGGCGCGCGTGCACTGCACACAGTCCTGGGTGCCGTTGACGGTGATCATGGGGTCCTCCGCGGGGAACAGGGATGGCTGGATGGTCGTGGCTGCCTGGATGGTCATGGGGTCCTCAGAACGGGTTCTCGGTAGCAACGAGGTCGTCCTCGTCGACGGCGGTAGTAATCAGGGTCAGGAGGTCATCGACCTCCAGATCCTTCTCTTTGGTGTTGTCGATCCACCAGCCGGCCCGGACCAGGGACTTGGCGACCTCGATGACGTGTTCAGCGTCGAAGGCCGGCTGGTGGGTCTCGGCCACCTCGATGAAGTCGGTGAGCCGCTGGTAGCGCAGGCGAGTGGCCCACCGCACTTGTTCCTCCGAACCGGTCAGCTCGGGCAGACCGTGCTCTTCCTCGAACCCCTGCGCCTGGATCAACAGCTCCTGCTTGTACCTGTCGAAATCGTCGCTCCGCGAGGCCTTGAAGCACCGGGAGCAGACGAAGTGCTTCCCCAGCCCGAAGGCCCTGGCTTTGCGTTTGCCAGCAGGCGTGGAAGCGAGGTCCTTGGTCTCGGAATGACCGCACTTGAACTCGATCGAGAGAGTGGTCGGGATTGCCATGAGTCGTCCTTTCATCGGATGCCCACAGTTCGACCCGTCCAGTGCAGACGCGTGTCGGCGACGTGAAATCAAACGGCCATGCGGTGACGCAGGACCGTCACCATCAGCCATACCGCTCCACCCACGGCGATGTACCAGAGGAAGGTGGGGTCCGGCAGGATCACGAACCACCCCACGAGGCCAAAGACCAACCCTAAGAACGAGAGCGTCTGAATCAGGCCCAGCATGAAGCCCACAGGGCGAGTAGCCATGGACGCCAGGATGATGGCGGCTGCGCCAATAACGATGACCAAAAGCATGGGGAGTCTCCTTCATTGTCGTGAATCAGGCATGCGCGGAGGGACAGTCCCCAACAATGTGCCCCTCTCATAACGTCTAGTCTAGTCCCTCAGAGACTGACGATATAGTCCTAGAGCCTGAAATAGCGATCTAAGCAACTGAATCTGCTTGTCAAGAGAGCGTCGATCATCTATGGTCGTGCTGTGAGCCAGCGCAGACGAAAATGAACGCATGAGCTATCAGAAGCAGCTAAGAGCAAACGTCCTGGCCGAACTCAGCCGACGGGACATCAGCCAAACCGAGGCAGCGCAACAAATCGGAATGCCGCAGACCGCCCTATCAGCACGATTGCGCGGGCGGATTGATTTCAGGATCGGGGAACTGCTGGCCTTGGCACACCTCCTCGGAGTGCCGCTGGATGTCCTGCTTCACGGGCTGGAAGAAAAGGACGACCGCTTCACCTGACCATCGCATGGGGGACTGAATGAAGGGCAATGAAGTGCAGGTGGCCGAAGATGCAACGGGCGGCCACGGCACCACCTTGGCGGCAAGTGCCGCACGACATCTAACCGAGCAGATCAGGACGGGCCTGGTTGAGGTATACGAACTCATCAAGGCGGCCTACCAAGGGCAGGCCTGGAAAGCACTGGGGTACTCCTCCTGGGACGCCTACGTGACCGAGGAGTTCGGCAACCTGAACCTCCGTCCCCCTAAGGAATCCCAGTCGGAGGTCATTGGCTCTCTCCTGGAGGCGGGGATGAGTGTTCGGGCCATTGGCGCTGCCACCCAGCTGGGGTACGGCACGGTGCAGAGGTACAAATCGGCCTCCGCCGCCAAACCTCAAAGCCTTGAAGGTTCAGGTGATCCAAATGGATC